>DUZB01000114.1 GCA_013349725.1 Deltaproteobacteria bacterium
TACTGGGAGATGGTGGGCGCACAGATGGCGAACGCGTCATGGACCTTCAACACTTGGTCGACAATCCGTGCCGCGGCTACCATATACCCCACTCGCCAACCGGTCATGCAATACATTTTTGAAAAGCTTTTGCAGGTAATCAGGTTTTCTTTCAGCTCCGGAATAGACGCCAGGCTGAAATGTGGAAGCCTATCGTAGAGCAGAAAATCGTAGGCTTCGTCTGAAATGATAAAAAGATTCCGATCCAGGGCCATTTCCGCCAGGGCCTTCAAATCTTTTTCAGGGAAGACCGCGCCGGTAGGGTTCATGGGGTTGCAGAGCAGAATGGCTTTCGTCTTTTTGGTCAGGGCTTTCCTGAAACCTTCCATATCCAGTCGCCATCCCTCTTCTTCAATCAAAGGAACAAAAACCGGTTTTCCTTCCGCAAACAGGATCTGTTCAATATGGGAAGAGTAGTTGGGAGAAGGAATGAGAACTTCATCGTCCCGCTCCACAATGGTGGAAATGACCCCTGCAAGGGCCTCCATGGCGCCGCAACTCACGAAAAGCTCACTTTCCGGATCCACGGCTATCCCCCTGTCCCGGCGGAGATATCCGGCGATTTCCCTTTTCAGCTCAGGGATTCCCGGCTGGAGAGAATATTTGCCGATAAGGTCGTCATTCTCAAGGGCCGCGATGATGCGTTTTCGAATAAAAGAAGGGGTGCCGAAAGAAGGAATCCCCTGACCAAGGGAGATGCATTCTTCAAGTTTGCTTGCAAGAACGGGCATCTGCTTGATGGCCGAAACGCTGATCTGTGCCACTCTTTTGGCAATCCCCGCCGTATCTTCTTTTTTCCCTACACCGGCATAAACCGATCTATCCACCGTTTCAATACCTCTCAGAAATTTCCAGCAATTATTTTCTCTTTCCATCTTCACAGGACAAGAAATGAAGATGAGACTCGGATTTTAAAGTATGGATTCCGATATCACAAATCCCCTTATCGGGCAAAAGAATTTCCGCCAAGAATCGGAATTTCAGAGGATATAATCATGTTTCAGCAAAAAACTGGCCATTTTCGCAAATAGAATCTATATTCCATTTGTTATCATGAAATTCTTCAATTGGCGTAAAACCGTCCGGGCAGTTTTGAATGAACCCACTGGACTTCAAAGAGAAGAAGAGCAGTGGCGTATGCAGCAACCGGTATCCCGTGCTATCTTTCCTTATTTTCGTTGACCTATAAGGTAGTTATATATAAAATACACGCAGAGGTATTTCAATGCCTGATTTCTTTTTTAAAGCAGACGTATGTCCTCTATTTCAACGGAAGCCTGAGGTATCATCGTGGTAGACGAACTCGAATGGCAAACCCGAAGAGACAGGATTAACAGAAAGCTGAAAGCTCTGAATCCTCCCTGGGAAATTGTCAAATACGCTGAAAGCCTGAACACCAAAACGCTTTCCCGCCATGCTGTTGAGGAATTCCCCACCGCCAAAGGACCTGCCGACTATGCGCTTTTTGTAAACGGACGTTTGCTGGGAATCCTCGAGGCAAAGAAGGTCAAAGTGGGTCCTCAAAATGTCCTGGAACAGGCCAAACGTTATGCCAAGGGGGTCTTTGCCGGTTCCGGCAACTGGAGCGGATACCGGGCGCCCTTTCTCTATGCCTCGAACGGGGAGATCATCTGGCATCTGGATGTTCGCAATCCTAAAAACATCTCCCGCCAAATTTTCAGCTTCCACACACCGGATGCCTTGGAGGAATTGTATCATGATGATCCTGCGGCTGGGTACGAACGGCTTAAAACCCACCCCACCACAATCGCCAGATTAAGGGGCTACCAGAGAGAAGCCATCGAAGCGGTGGAAGATGCCCTTGCCCTGAGAAAGCGGGCCATGCTCCTTGCCATGGCCACGGGCACGGGAAAAACCTTCACCACTGTATCGCTCATCTATCGTCTGCTTGAAGCCAAAGCGGCCCGAAGGATCCTCTTTTTGGTGGATCGTCGAGCCTTGGCCGCCTAGGCGGTTCGGGAGTTTTCGTCTTTTACCACCCCTTCCGGCAGCAAATTTGATAAGGAGTACGAAGTCTACAGCCAGCGATTTCGCAAAGAGGACCTTGAAGGGGAAAAGGGCTTTGATCCCAAGGTGCTCCCCAATGAATATCTGACCTCTCCCAGGGCCGCGCACACGTTTGTCTACGTTTCCACCATCCAGCGGATGACCATCAACCTCTTTGGGTGGGAACATGCTTTCCCCCAGGACCCGAATGATCCGGATTATGAGGAAGACACCGACCGAATGGATATCCCCATTCACGTCTTTGATCTGATCATTGCCGATGAATGCCACCGCGGCTATACGGCCAAAGAAACCGCCGTGTGGCGAAAGGTGATGAACTATTTCGATGCGGTGAAAATCGGTCTTACCGCCACACCGGCCGCTCATACTTTGGCGTTATTCAAAGAGGTCATCTATCGGTATAGCACCGATAAAGCCATCCAGGACGGGTATCTGGTCGATTATGATGCGGTAAAGATCCGATCCGGAGTTCGGATGAACGGGATCTTCCTCAAACCAGGGGAGCATGTGGGTGTGGTTGATACGGACACGGGAGAGGAAACCTATGACCAGCTTGAGGATGAACGGGAATTTGCCACCCGGGAAGTGGAGCAGAAAATCACCTCGCCGGACAGCAACCGCAAAATCATCAAGGAAATCGCCAAATACTCTTATCAACATCAGGAAGAAACCGGCCGGTTCCCCAAGATTTTGATTTTTGCGGCCAACGACCTTCCCCATACCTCCCACTGCGATCAACTGGTGCAAATCTGCAAGGAAGAGTTTGGCCAGGGGGATGATTTTGTCAAGAAGATTACCGGAAGCCCCACTGTGGATCGGCCGCTGCAAAGAATCCGTGAGTTTCGAAATCGCCCGAACCCGAAAATTGCCGTCACCGTGGATATGCTGACCACCGGTGTGGATATTCCCGCCCTTGAATTTATTGTGTTTCTGAGGCCGGTAAAATCCCGCATTCTGTGGGTGCAAATGCTGGGGCGGGGCACCCGCCTCTGTCCGGATTTTCCCAAGGAGAAATTCACCATCTTCGACTGCTTCGACGGCACCTTGATACAATATTTTAAAGATGCGACGGATTTCAAGGTCGAACTCCCTCAGAAAGAACCCACATCGATTGAGCAGGTTATCGAAAACATTTATCAGAATGTGGATCGCGCCTATTTTGTCAAGGTGCTTGTGAAGCGGCTGCGACGTATCGAGCGCACCATGAGCGGTGAGGCCAGGGAGGCCTTTTCAGCCTACATTCCGGACGGGGACATGGCCAGGTTCGTGGACCGGCTACCGCAATGGCTTCAAGAGGATTTTACCGGCGCCGTGAAATTGCTGCGGGACAAGAATTTTCAACATCTGCTGCTGAACTATCCCAGGGCAAAACGGCAATTCATCGTAGCCTATGAGCAGGAAGATGAGGTTGATTCCCAAGTCGTGTTCAGTATAGGGGGCCAATACCATAAACCGGAAGATTATCTGAACCTGTTTGAACGATTTGTAACGGATAATCCCGAACAGATTCAGGCGATCCAGATTCTGCTGAATCGGCCCAAAG
>DUZB01000141.1 GCA_013349725.1 Deltaproteobacteria bacterium
CAAAACGCCCCCTTTTGCCCAATCTCTGCGTCAGGCTCAAATTTCAATCCTCGAAATATTCAATATATTCCTGTGGTTGAAATTTTCGCCTTTCTTGATCTTGAACAAAATTGACCATTTTTCAAAGGTCTCAATGCTTGGAAGATGCCGGGGGACGAAGTGACGATTGCCGTTGCGAGAAGGATCTGTGATCCCTGATTTTGTGCGCCTGAAGCCTTGCCGGCGATGGTTTGCTATCCAGTGAACGTGCCGGCGGTGCGAATTCATTCGCACTGGACGTCATCGATTCCGATTCTGTCAGAAACTGTTAATGCTCCCAACTCACACTCTCGTATGAGTTTTTTAACATCGTTTCGTATCGTCTCGATTAGAGCGGAAATACAGCTATATGGAAAAATTTTCTTATTATATAACATATTGATTTCAGGAATTAATATTCATATTATGCTTACTTTAATTTTACACAATTCTTGCACATCGCAAAAAAAAAGAGCTTACGATGTCTCGTAAGCTCTTGAATTTACTGGTCGGGACGCGGAGATTTGAACTCCGGACCCCCTGAACCCCATTCAGGTGCGCTACCAGGCTGCGCTACGTCCCGATTTGTTATCCGCACATACTATAACAAACGATTTCATTGTCAAGGGATAAAATAGATATATGCCTATTATTTGCGCACTGACAGTGCACCAATGAGAATTGCTGAAAAGATTGCTTGAAGCTAAAATTCAACGATGGTAGTATACTAAAATTACTTCTCCCTGACCGTTTACTCGCAATCTATTTCAGTGAAACGGTTTCACTTTTCTCTTTTTCCTCCGGATAAGGCATATGAGCCGCAAAGACTGTATCAGCAACAGGAATACCAAGATCATTGCAACCTATGTCAGGTACAGACTTGGCAGCATTGGGGCTCTCTTCGACAACGTCCCTTTTCCTAAAGACAAATATCCGACGGCAAAACATTTCTTCTTGAACGAAGACGAATGGACAACTTTCGAAAACTTTGACAAAATTTTCCGAAAAGCGAAGGAAATAGTAGGGGAAAAAGACTTTTTCTTTCAATGCGGCGCCTCTTCGGCCAGGTTTGGCTCCTGGGGAAGATTTGAGTACTTTGTAAGAGTTTTTGCAAGCCCCAGCGACGGATACAAAAGGCTGCCCTTTTTCAGCCGGAATTTTAATGACACAAAAGATATAGAAGTCATCAAGAAACCCGAATATGACAGAAANCTGAAAAAAATTAGAACGGTTCTCAAGATTTCTTTCCATGATGACTTCGACTGCAACAGAGACTACATCGGAGATCACTATTTACGCGGCATTGTCGCCTCTATCCCCACCATTTGGGGGCTGCCGCCCGCATCAACAGAGCAACCGTTGTCACCCTATGATCCTGAAATCCTGTTCAACAACGACCCGGAATTTTCTCATTATCATCTGAATGTGAAAATCGAAGGGGACAGGTTGACCATGAATGATCCGGAAACCGGACAGCCTATGGAAGTAGGGAGACGTGTCATCCTTATTCCGGAAATAATAGAAGGGGAAGAGATTTTTTTAGGGAAATATACCGAATTAGAGGAAAGCCGGAATCAGGAAACTTTAAAAGAAAGAACGGCTATCCTTATCACCGAGACTGTACAGACAGGTGAAGAAACTCTACTGCAAAAAGGAGCGATCTACTCGGCCCCCTATATTATCATCAATATCTCTTACGACAGGCTTTCCTGGAAACGACGGTTTGCAGAAGTTTTCAAGATCAAAAAGGGCCGAAAAGATTCTGGAAAAGGACTGGTAGATACAATCGACCAACTGCGGGGGACCATTATTGAGAGAAACGAGGCCTACAGGGTCCTGAAAAAGACCAATGAGGAACTGCGGACCGCCAAGATCCAATTGGCAGAATACAATCTCGAGCTGGAAAAAATGGTGGAAGAAAGAACCCTGGAACTTCAAACAGCCCAGCAGGACCTGCTTCAAATGAACAGGAACCTTGAGGGAAAAGTCAGCTCACAGGTCGTTGAGTTGGAAAGATACAACCATCTCAGAAGATATCTCTCACCAAAGATAGCAGAAGAAATTTTAGCCGCCGGCGCCACCTTCGGGACAAAGCCCGCAAGGAAATTCATGACTGTGGCTTTCACCGATATTAAAGGTTTTTCACACTTGACGGACAGCCTTGAACCGGAAGAGCTCTTCCAACTCCTGGGCCAATACATGTGCGAGATGATCAAAATTGTACATAAATACGACGGCACCTTGAACAAGATCATAGGGGATGGGCTGCTCATCTTTTTTGGCGACCCCGTACCCATGGAGGATCATGCAAACCGCGCAATGAAAATGGCCATCGAAATGCAGAAAAAAATAGTGCATTTACGGGAGGAATGGTTGCGTTATGGGCATCCTATCGGTGTGGGCATAGGAATCAACACGGGATATATGACAGTCGGGAACATAGGGTCTGATATACACCGGGACTATACGGTCATAGGAAATCAGGTGAACATGGCCGAGCGACTGGAGGCACTGGCCGGCGCCGGAGAGATATTGATCAGCCAGAGAACAGCGAGCCATGTCACGGAACCAGTGGATCTTGAAGAGCGTGGCGATATTAAAGTGCGTGGGATCCATGAACCGGTCAAGACCTGGAAAGTCAGATGGGAAAAAGAGGGCTGAACAATTACCATGAATGGGAAATGGCGCCTGATTTACAGGCTTCCACACAGGGAAGGGGGGGGCTGTGCGAGACAGGTTTGCAGCCTCCACATTCATATTTGAGTTTCTTCTTCTTATTTTCGGCCACCAGGGCCACCGGTTCATCCCTCAGCGGATCATTGGGGTCCTCATCCTCCACCAGAAAAACCCCCATGGGACATGCGGTCACACAATTGCCGCATCCGTCGCATTGGCCGGTATCTATGGCAATGAAAAAGTCGCCGGATGCATCCTTGTATCCATAGTTCGCCAACATCCTATCACCTCTTTACGTTCTACTTTTTTCTTCCTTTCCCTTTTTTGCACAGGGCATGGGCAAAAAGAGCGGCCCCGGCGGCCCCGGCTATCTGGGTATCCCATCCGGTCTGCATAGGTTCAAGCTTGACCATGGGCATCAATCGGTCCATAACTCCCCGATTCTTCGCCATTCCCCCGGTTACGGCAAACTCGGGTACAACCCCCAACCGTTCAATAAGAGAGAAGATCCGTTCAGCCATGGCCCTGCAGTAGGCGGCAAGGGCCTCTTCCGTTGTCCACCCTTTCCGCAGAAGGCCGGCAGCCTCTGATTTGGCATACACAACGCATGTACTGGACACGGCTGGGGGCTCTTCTTTCACCTGGAACGACCTCTCTCCCACNTCGCCTATGGGAACGCCCAAAAGATCCGAAAACACTTCCATGCCCCGNCCCGTGCCTGCTGCGCATTTGTCATTCATGAGAAAGGTCGTCACTTTGCCTTTTTCATCACACCGGATCGCCTTGATGTCCTGACCGCCCACGTCAAGAATGGTTCGGACTTCCGGGCCATAAATAAAATTGGCACCTCTGGCATGACAGGCAATTTCCGTAATGGCTCGATCGGCAAACGGCACGTT
>DUZB01000282.1 GCA_013349725.1 Deltaproteobacteria bacterium
TTGCGAGCCGTGTCGCGTCCGTAACGGGGGATGCCGAGAAGGAAATCGATGCCGCCATGGGCCAATTAGAGAAAGACAACGGGTGGAAATCTGATAAGGCCGTCAAACCGAACCTGGTGGATCACAAATGGATGACGTCCATTCGCGAAACTACCGAAAAGGTCACCGCCGCGTTAGGGGAATCCGATCCCAAACGAAAAGAAATTCAGGCCAAATTTGACGCCCTGGTGGCCAAAGATAAAGAGAATCGCCAGATTCGAAAAGAACGTACCTTCATGACGCCCGATCGCTACACCGGCGGCGACATGGGCGAATTGAAGAAAAAAGCCGAATCCTTGGTAAAAAATGACAAAAAAGAGGGCGGCGAACCACTGCGATGCACCATCATTTCAGAAAACTGGCAGGAACAAACCGTGGAGGAGTGGACCGATACCACCAAAACNNCNTGGAGNCGNCGCACCACCCGAAGCATAACCGCCCAGGTNGCAGCCAAAACCGCTGACGNNGTNCGGCTTATCACCGTGGCCTTAGCCAAAGACAAACAAAGCGATGGAAGCTGGAGCGCCCTNTACGGGAACTTGCACCAATACTCCGACCCCATGCTGGAGTCCAACGTCAACAAATAGGGAAGATAGAGATGAATGTTGGATCTCTGCTNACGAATTCCGCCAACAAGTTTCCTGATAGGCTTGCGATTATCTCTGAAGAGGGCCGGTTTACTTTCAGAGTATTCAACCAAAGAACAGATCGGCTTGCAGTCGCCATGCTAAAGGCCGGATTAAAAAAAGGGGATCGCGTAGCAATCCTCTTTCTTAACAGCGTTTATTTCGTTGAAACCTATATTGCTGCTATCAAAGCAGGCCTGGTTGCCGCGCCCATAAACTTTCGACTTGCTGCGCCGGAAATCCTTTACATCCTGAATCACTCCCAGTCCAAGATGCTCTTTTATGCCCCGGAATTTGAAATCCTTCTCGCAGGTATTCAGGAACGGTTAGAAACCGTTCAATTTTTTGTTTCACCCCATAATGGCAATTCAACTCCGGCAACGACCTATGAGGAGTTTCTTTCAGGAGGAAAAGGCACGTCATCCCCTCTTCCCCACGTCTGCGAAGACGACCCATGCCAGATCATGTACACGTCAGGGACAACGGGCAGGCCGAAGGGGGCAATCCTTACCCATCGCAATATCATCTGGAACCTGTTCAATACGATTTCCGGAAGAGAAGATCAGCCCGGAGAAAAAGCCCTGATTGTGGGGCCTCTCTTTCACGCCGCAGCACTGAATAATCACTTCACGATCCAGATGGCTCTTGGAGGAACAGGTATTCTCCTGCGCAAATTTGAGCCCGAGTCGCTGCTCCGGACTATCGAAAGGGAGAAAGTGACCATTATGTCCGGCGCTCCTGCCCTTTATAACATTCTTCTCAACCATGGAAATACTCACAAATATAACGTTAGCTCTATTACCAAATGCACTGCAGGGGCAGATAAGCTGCCCATGGAGACCAAGAAGAGGCTCCTCGATTTTTTCCCAAATATTAACGGCGTTTATGATGTATATGGTTGTACTGAGGCGTCCCCCTGCATTACCATTATCAACGCGAAAGACTCCTTGCGAAAAGATATGTCCGTGGGGAAAGCCCTGCCATTTCTGGAAGCACGTGTTGTGGATGAAAAAGAGAGATCTCTGCCTCCTGGTGAAGTTGGGGAATTGGTCTGCAGGGGCCCAAATGTTATGCAGGGTTATCATCGAGATCCAGAAGGAACAAAAGGAGTGATTAGAAATGGCTGGCTTCACACCGGAGATATGGCCAGAATGGACCAGGAGGGATTTTTCTATATTGTCGATCGTCAAAAAGATATGATCATAAGTGGCGGAGAAAACATCTATCCAAGGGAAATAGAAGAGGTTATCATCACACATCCGGCAGTCGACGATGCAGCCGTAATCGGCATTCCGGACCCATTGTGGGGAGAGAGTGTCAAGGCATTTATTGTCCTAAAGGAAGGGAAGGCAGCAGAAGAACAGGAGATTATCGATTTTTGCAAAGGATATCTCGCCGGATATAAAAAGCCGAAAAGAGTGGTTTTTGTCCCCTCGATCCCAAAGAATCCGTTAGGCAAGGTACTCAAACGCGTCTTAAAAGAAGAGAGTGGGAATAAACATTGATTCAGTTTCGGATAAGTGCAAAAAGAGAAATCCAGAAGGCGGAGACGGTTTCCGTGTGATGCCTTCACAAGATCAGGTTCCGGAATCCGCGAACCCGAGAGACGGAGAACATGAACGAGAATAAGATCATTATCACTTTAGCGGTTACCGGGTCAATCGGCGACAAGTCAAAACACCCCGGTCTCCCTGTGACCCCGAAAGAGATTGCAGAAAGCGCCCTGGATGCCTGTTCAGCCGGGGCTTCGGTGGTACATATCCATGTGAGAGACCCTGAAACAACCGAGCCGTCCATGTCCTTTGAATTATATGAGGAGGCTGTCCGGCGTATAAGGAAAACCTCTAACATGCTTATCAATCTAACGACCGGCGCCGGGGCCCGGATTGTCCCTGACAATGCCGAGCCCATGGGCCTGGCGCCCGGGACCACGTGGAGCACCCCCGAAAAGAGGACTGAACATGTGGTCAGGCTCAAGCCGGAAATCTGTTCATTGGATGTGGGATCCATGAACTTTGGTCCCCGGGTTTTTGCCAATCCCTTACCCCATGTTGAAGAGATGGCAGCTCGGATCAAAAAGGCGGGCGTCAAACCTGAATTAGAGGTATTTGACTTGGGCCATGTGGAAATAGCCAGGAGCTTGATCGAAAAGGGTCTTGTTGATGGCCCTCCTCTTTTTCAACTCTGCCTGGGGATTTCGTGGGGAATACCTGCAACCTCAAAAAACATGCTCTTGATGCGAGAGGCCCTTCCTTCCAACGCCATTTGGGGAGGATTCGGGGTGGGTTCTACCAGCTTTCCCATGGTTGCCCAGTCGACATTGCTTGGGGGCAATGTGAGGGTCGGGTTCGAGGATAATTTTTATCTTAGCCCCGGCAAACCTGCCGAAAGCAATGCCCGGTTGGTGGAAAAGACTGTAGCCATATTGAGAGCACTGGATAAAGAACCCGCATCTCCGGATGAAGCAAGGGAGATGCTCTGCTTGAAGTAATTTTGGTTGGCCAAGAATGGGTTTCCTTTCCGATTCTGTGAACATGCAATAGATTGAGGTGTTTGGAATGGAAAAAACAAGGGCGATGGTCCTCACAAGCCCGGGGAAACTGGAATTGCAGGAGTTTGTTCTGCCCGAGGTAGGCAAAGACGATGGCATTCTCAAACTTGAGCTGATCGGCGTCTGTGGCTCAGACCCCGGGATCTATAATGGGAAAACCCGCGGGGCGCCAAGACCTTATCCTATCATTCTGGGGCACGAGATTGTCGGTCGTGTAGAAAAAATGGGGGCCGTGGCCCAAAAGCGCCATGGCGTCAAGGAAGGAGACCGGGTTACCATAGAATATGCCTTTGGATGCGGGGGGTGCAAGGCCTGCCTGGCCGGTAGGTACACCCTTTGTGAGAAATATTATACCTACGGCTCCATGATATCATGT
>DUZB01000294.1 GCA_013349725.1 Deltaproteobacteria bacterium
CCGGAGGAAACCGCCTATGTCATGACCGATCTTATGAAAGCGGTCGTAACCGAGGGAACCGGCTGGCGGATCAAGGAGCTGAAAAGACCGGCCGCGGGGAAAACAGGCACGACAAACAATCTCATTGATGCATGGTTCATGGGATTCACCCCGGGTTTTGTAACCGGTGTGTGGGTGGGCTATGACGACCAGAAGGAGATGGGAACAGGAGAAACAGGGTCCAGGGCCGCCAGTCCCATATGGCTTGATTTCATGTCCCTTGTACTGGAAGACCGACCCGTAACCGACTTTGCAGTTCCCAAAGGAATCGTGTTTGCTAAAATCGATACAAAAACAGGGTTGTTAGCCAGCTCCCATTCGGAAAAGACCGCCTTTCAGGCCTTTAAGGCAGGAGAAGAGCCTACAAAGTACACGCCCAAACCGTCCTCCCCCAGTTCGGGAAACTTTTCTCAGATGGATATGGAAAAATAAAGATCAGGAAGTCAGATCTTTTACGCCCTGGAGGACCGTATCGAAGAGCTCTCGGGTGTCATCCTTTTCAAGACAGGAGAATGCCACTCGAAGGTCGGTTTCTCCCAGTGAAATCAAACCGACGCCGTACTTGTTAAGAAGGTGGACCCTGAGGGGTTCGGCCTTCACCGTCTTCAGTTTCAGGCACATGAAATATCCTGAATTGAAAGGGTAGGCTTCCCATGCACCGGCATATTTGGGATCGGAAAGGACACTTTTTACTTCCAGCGCCCTTTCTTTCATGATCTGGAATTTCTCTTCCTTTTCCGAAGCGTACGACGGGGATTTCAGGGATTTGAGAACCATTTCCTGGCTCAGGTGAGAAGCATTGGAAATCGATCCCCTCACAGCGCCCGCGGTCTTTCGCTCGAGGGCATCATAAAAGGGCCTAGCCTCCCCTTTCAGTACAGCGCCATACGTGATGAAGCCCACCCTCAGCCCCCACACATAGTTTTCCTTGGTAGCCCCATCCAACTTGATGGCCAGGAGCCTCGTGGCTCTCCCCGCCAGCTTCGTAAATATCGATTCCTTCATGGACGTTTCATCAAAAAAGAGTCCGAAATAGGCATCATCCGTAACAGCCAGCACAGTCACTCCCTTCGCCGCCACATCGGTCAGAACGGCTGCGATGGCATCTCCTTCCTCCGATGAAATCGTATATCCAGTAGGATTGTTGGGGAAATTCAGGATGACAATGACTTTGGACCCCGGCTTTCCCTCTTTGCGCACACAGTCCTCGAAACCTTTCAGATTAAATCGGCCTTCCGCATTAAAAAAGGGATAATGGACAATCCGCGCTCCTCTTCGCACGGAGAAGATGAGGCTGTAATTGCCCCACATCTTGTCCGGTAAAAGAATCACATCATTCGGATCAACCCACATATCGGCCACCACGCTGAGACCATGGGTAATGGCATTGGATACCACAGGGAGGCTGATCTCCCTATCCTTTAAGGAAGGGTTTTTCCTGAAAATCTCCTGCTGCCAGGTCTGACGTAGCGGCATAATGCCGAATGACGGAGCGTAGGTCAGGGCCTCTTCCGGCTCAAGACCAGTAGTCATGGACATGACGGAGGGAAGAAACATGGTCCGCCCCTTCTCGGTGGCCATACCGATTGTGGCGTTAAATTTATAGGCTTTTTCTTTGGCTTCAGCGCTCTGGGAAAGTATCCCTTTCGGAAAGAACAGGTTCTTGCCCACTCCGGAAAGCATGTTGAAAACATGCTCATTCCCGCTCGTAATAATCTGGTTCAATTCTTCGGCTAACGGATTCATCTGTATTTCTCCTTGTCTGTTTTTTTCAACTAAGCCGGTTTGATTAAACGCATACCCGATCCTTTGTCAAGTCATTTTGCGTGCAGCCCCAGCGATAGTCTTCATACCACGGTGGCCATAGGAATATGGACTTGGTTCTAACGTGGTCCATTAGATTTATTTTCTTACTCATGATCTTAATCGTAATCTTAATCGGGCAGCTCTAAAATAGGCCGTAAAAGAGTAAGATTATGATTACGATTACGATTATGACCTTCCGAACGTACTCTCGACTAATTGGATCAAGTGGGCGAAATTAGAACCAAGCCCGAGATTTGCTATGTTACCCTGAAATCTCTTGACTTGAAAACTGTTCCTTTACTATATATAGCTCGATAGTGCAAAAATAAAACGACGTCATTGAAAGGGGAGTCTCATGAAAGAGGTGGTTATCGTCAGCGCATGCAGAACCGCGGCGGGAGATTTTGCCGGATCTCTGAGCACCGTACAGGCTACGGACCTGGGCGCATTGGTCATAAAGGAAGCCATCAGAAGGGCTGGAATCAAAAACGAGGATGTGGATGAAGTCATCATGGGCAACGTCTTGCCCCATGGCCTGGGCCAGAACCCGGCCAGACAATCTATGGTGAGGGCCGGCCTACCCTGGGACGTGGGAGCCGTCACCATCAACAAGGTCTGCGGTTCCGGGCTCAAAGCGGTCATGCTGGCCGCCCAGGCCATTTCGTGCAACGATGCGGATGTCATTATCGCCGGAGGCCAGGAAAATATGAATCTCTGCCCTTACATGCTTCCAAAAGCACGGACAGGGTACCGCATGAACAACAACAAGATGGTCGATGGAATGGTCCATGACGGCTTGTGGGACCATGTGAACGATTTCCATATGGGGATCAGCGCGGAACTGACCGCGGAGAAATACAAAATCAGCAGGGAAGACTCGGATCTTTTTGCCATGAATTCCTATGAAAAGACCTGGAAGGCTTATGAAGGGGGAAAATTCAAGGAAGAGATCGTACCCGTTGAGATTCCCGCCCGAAAGGGCGACCCTGTTATTTTCGACAAGGATGAAATTCCTTTCAGGGGTGGAAAAACCACTCTCGAAGCACTGGGAAAACTACGTCCCGCCTTCAAGAAGGATGGAATCGTGACGGCTGGGAATGCTTCAAAGATAAGCGATGGAGCATCCGCGCTGGTGCTCATGTCAAGGGAAAGGGCCCGGGAACTTGGTTGTACACCCCTGGTGCGTGTGGGAGCTCAGGGGGCATCGGGCATTGATATGAAATACGTCCTCGTGGCGCCGATCTATTCCATCCCCAAGGTATTGGCCAAAGATGGGCTGAGCCTATCGGATGTGGATCTCCATGAGATCAATGAAGCATTCAGCACCTCTTCCGTGGCCATCAACCGGGAACTGGGAATTGATCCTCAAAAAGTAAACGTACACGGGGGTTCGGTGGCCATCGGACATCCCATCGGCGCGAGCGGCGCCAGGGTACTGACCACTCTCATCCATGCCATGAAGGACAGGGGCGCCGAAGTAGGACAGGCCTCTTTGTGCCTGGGCGGCGGTGAAGCGGTGACGCTGGTTGTCTACAACGAGAAATAATAACGGATCATCACAGATTAGCCTGATACGAAGGTTTGTTCTTGAACAGACCGTGTTCAGGTGTCAGGTGTCAGGTGTCAGCGAAAACCTTGGCCGCATTCCGCTTATTCAACGTAAGAACATGTAGCTATGTATTATGGAATCGCGAAGCCGTAATAGCAGGCACTGAAACCTGACACCCGAAACCTGACACCTCGG
>DUZB01000251.1 GCA_013349725.1 Deltaproteobacteria bacterium
ACCATCGATTCAACCTTGCCTGAGTCGATTTGAAGATCGAAAACCGCTCCATGGCGGACGTAGCTGCGCCCCCTGCCGATACGGTTGCTGTAGTCAGCGTAGGATTCCAGGTTGCGGTTCCATGCCTTTCCCCACCAGGTGCGGGCAATAGCCGAGCCTTCGATCACAATCGGGTTGATATGGGGATTTTTCTTTCGCAACTTTTTGAGCTTCTTCTCGGCCTTTTCCTTTTTTTCCGCCACGCTCACATAACGGGGATATTCCCAATAACTCATCATCGTCTCCCTGAAATTTACAATGATAATCTGAAGAGATCCAGGAGTTCATCATTTTTCATCTCGGTGATCCACCGATCACCGGTGTCGGAAATCACATCCTGAGACAATCTGGATTTTTCCTCCAGCATCCCATCAATCTTTTCTTCCACCGTACCTTTGGTCAAAAACTTGTGCACCATCACATTCTTCTTCTGGCCGATCCTGAAAGCCCGGTCGGTTGCCTGATTTTCCACAGCGGGGTTCCACCATCGGTCAAAGTGAACCACATGGTTCGCTTCCGTCAGGTTCAAACCGATCCCGCCGGCCTTCAGGGACAACACCATAAAGGGAACATAGTGCGGGCTTTGAAATTGTTCAATAATTTTTTTCCTCTTCCCTACGGCCACACTGCCGTGCAGAATGACCCCCTTTCGATGAAAGATGTCTTCCAGGAGGTCATGGAGAGGTTGGGTCATTTCTTTGAATTGGGTAAAGACCAGGACCTTCTCTCTCTTTTCATAGATGGTTTCGCAGATTTCACGAAGCCTTTGAAATTTGCCGCTCTCCTTTTCTTCAAACCCCCCGGTCCCAAGGTATTGGTCCGGGTGATTGCAGATTTGCTTGAACTTCATGAGGGAAGAAAGGATCAAGCCCTTTCTTTGAATCCCTTCTGTTTCCTCTATTGCCTTTCGAATGTCCTGGACCAGATTCCCGTAGAGAAGGACCTGCTTTCTACAAAGGGAGGCATAGGTCTTCATCTCCACCTTTTCAGGGAGGTCGGAGATCACCGACTTGTCGGTCTTGAGGCGCCTCAGGATGTAAGGGCTGATGATTTTTCGAAGTCTGGCATACCCCGATGGATCCCGGCCCAGGTCCCTGGAAAATTGCTTGAACTCCCCGGCGTTTCCCAGGAGCCCGGGATTGAGAAAGTCAAACAGGGACCAGAGGTCCGACAGACGGTTCTCAATGGGGGTGCCGGTCATGATGATCCGGTTTGCGGAAATGAGCTTTTTGACAGCCCTTGCCTGCTTTGTCCCCGGATTCTTGATGGCCTGGGCCTCGTCCAGAATGACATAGTTCCAGGTATGCTCCTGAAGCCATGAAACCCGTTGAATCAAGGCATAGGTGGTGATGACCAGGTCAAAGGCATCCAACGCGTTCGGGTCCCCGGGGGGTTCGTCTTTTTTCAGGCCGGCGCTGGGATGAGCCACAAAGAACCGGGTATCGGGTGAAAACCGTTTGATTTCGTTTTCCCAGTTGGAAATCAGGGAGGCCGGAATAACGAGCAGACTGGCCTTGTTTGAATTTCCTGCTTTTTGGAGATCGGCCTTTATAACGCCCAGGAATCCTAACACTTGAACGGTCTTGCCCAGGCCCATATCATCAGCCAGACAGGCGCCGAATTTGAGGGAATGCAGAAAGTGGAGCCAGTTCAACCCCTTTTGTTGATAACTCCTGAGCTTGGCCTTGAATGTGTTATGGGGTCTGACTGAAGGAGTCAGGGAGGGATCGACCAGCTTCCGGATGACCGATTCCANCCATTTGCCGTTCGAGATGCCATGATCGATTTCCTGGGGGCCTACCCCCAAAAACCGCTCCGGCATCAGCTGAATCCGCATGGCATCTCCCAGGGTCAACCCTTCTTTTTCCATCATGCCTTTCGCTTTTTCATAGGCATCCAGAGTTTGGGTCAGCTTTTCCCGGTCCACGGCCACCCATCTGTTCTTGATGAAGGCAAGCCCCTCCGATTCAGCCAGCAATCGCCTTGCCTCCTCCTCTGAAATCTGCGTGTCCCCTAAAAACAACTGGGCATTAAAACTCAAAATGGCATCCATCCCCGCCAGGGAAGGTTTTTTATCCCCCAGGCTGAAATTCAAACGCACGCCGGACTGCTTTCCCTTCCACCAGTTTGGAATCCTGCACAAAATGCCCGATTCTTCGTAAAGAAGGATTTCCTTGAGAAAAGCGAATGCCTCCGCTGAAGTCCAGGCCAGGGGATGAAACAGCTCACCGGTTTCCAGGAGTTCCCCAATGAGCCGACTTCCTTTTTCGGCCAAATGAACGGTTGTCAGCAGTTCCAGGAGTTTTTCGTTATCTTTTTTATATTCCTCTAAAGCATGCTTGAGAGGGAGGTGTTTGGATTTTCCCTGTCTGTCCAATCTTGTGGTGTACGTCGCCATAAAAGCAAAGGGATATTCATGATTTTTGTTTTCCACCAAGTGAAAAAAAATCCTGCCAACAAGATGGGCATTGGGGCTGTAGGTCCTGATAAAATCTTCAACAGACCCCTCGTAAGCTTGAATGGCCAGGGAAAATGCCTGATTTAATCTGGTCCATTGGGCTTCAAGCAGTTCCTCCCGTAGATATTCGGCGCCGGTCATCATGGGAGCAAAGGCCAGATGGGTCTTCAGTTCCTCTTCCGTTATGGAAATCTTCACCCGATCACGCAGGGCTTCCAGGTCCGGAGTCTGACACAATTTCCTGGCAAACGCTCCGGAAAAACGTCGCCAGTAATCAAGGGAAGGGGGCAGCGAAATCTGTGGATCGGAAAACCCCAGGAAGAGAAGCCATAGGTCGGTGTTGTCGGCAAACCGCTCGAAGATCTCTTTCTGCAACAGCCCACTGCTCTTGGTAATGGCATCTCGCGTATCCATCCATTCCAAATGCAGCGTGCCGTTCGGCAGAATAACCAGGTTCAATTCCTGTGTCGTCATTTGTTCCATTGGAAACGCTCATATGAGAGGTTCAATTGAAAAAGAGATCCCTGACGCAAAGCCTTCTTCACAAACGGATTCTCATTCCTTCTCCCGATTCACCTTTTCCCTCAATACTCCTGAACATTTAAAGTTCACAACTCTCCTGGCATCCAGGATCAGACCGTTTCCAGTATGAGGGTTTCTTCCCTTCCGTTTATTTTTGTCTTTCACATAGAACTTCCCGAACCCGCTGATCAAGATATCCTCACCAGATCCCAAGGTCCGTTTCATAATTTCAAGAAGGGATTCGACTGCGGACGTGGATTGCTGTTTTTGGAGTTCTGACTTCTCGTACACGGAATCTATCAAATTTGCTTTCGTAATGGCCATGGGAATAACCTCAATTTAAGATGCTTTGCATGGTGTTTTGTATGGAGATGCCGATAAGTACGTTTCTTTCAGATACTTCATGCATGAAATTTTCCTTGTATTGGATTTTTCCTCGATACATTTCTTTCAACTCTATTTGACCGTCCCTGCCTATCTGAAGAAGAACCCGTGAACATTCAGAACACGCAGGCCCACGTTCGATCTCACCTTCATAGAAATATGAAGTCCAGCCC
>DUZB01000304.1 GCA_013349725.1 Deltaproteobacteria bacterium
TGGCCCGGGCGTAATCGCGGCGGGCAAGAAATTCTTCGCGATCGAGAACCGCCAGAACCTGACCTTTCTGAACCGCATAGCCTTCGTCCACCGGCGCCTCCTTTACCCTGCCGTTCAACTGAAACGACAGGTTGGCCTGGGTCGCTTCGATGGTTCCCGAGTAATACGATTCCTCTGCCCTTTCCCTGTGCTGTCCCCAATAGACCAGGCCCCCGGCTCCCACCAGGAGCNCNATAAAAANCNNTANAATCCATTTCTTTTTCACTGCATTTGTTCCTCTAAACCAGGAAAACAAGTATCTTTGGGGCATCCTTCATAACAGCCAAAAAGTGATTTACACTTTTTGGCTGAAAACCATTCTGTGCTACCCCGTCATTCCGGCATGTTTTTAGCCGGAATCCAGAGATGCACCGGGGTGGATTCCGGCTAAAAGCATGCCGGAATGACAAAAGTGTAAACTGCCAAATGAAGAATGCCATCTTTGGCAACTCTTCCATCTGGGCGAATCACCGATCTTTTTTAAAAATCACCAGTCGCCGTGGCAAGGCAACACCGGGAACCGTATAGGGGATGGATTCCTGCAGGGAAAAACCGTGTTTTTTCCCTTCCCCCACCAACCTTTCCTGATGGAATTGCTTACTGGTCCCCTGGAAGGTAAAAAGCAACGCTTCCTTCGCAAGAAGCGCGGCGCAACAGGAGAGAACCTGTGAATCAAGGGAAAGCCCCCGGGATAGGACGACATTATAGCCTTCCCCTTCGATAACGCCATCCAGATCTTCAACACGTCCCCTGATCACCTCAATATCTTTCAAGCCTGCCAGACGGATCACCTGTTTCAGAAAATTTGTTTTTTTTAAGATCGGCTCCACGAGATGAAAAACAGGACCGGAAAAACAGATTCTAAGGGGAATGGAAGGGAAGCCCGCTCCCGAACCCACATCAAGGAACCTCCCCTGAACAGGAAGATACGGGATGGGCAGGAGGGAGTCCAACAGGAGCTCATGAATCATTTTTTGCCGCGAGCGAAGGCCGGTGAGATTGATTTTACGGTTCCATTTCACCAGTTCGTCAAGGTACAGATTCAAAAGACTGGTTTGAACACTGGACAGTGCTATTCCCGGGTTGCACGGCCACAACCTGATACTTTTTTCTATTGGTTCAGCCTGGTCAGACGCACTCACGGTTTTCCTTTTTGTTTTAAAGAACCACGCGCCGCTTGATAATTTTGACCGCTTCCTCAGGCGTATCTACAATGTTGAAAATATCAAAATCCGATTTTGAAATGGTTCCTTCCTCTATCATTGTCTCTTTTATCCAATCCAGCAACCCCTTCCAGAATTTGGAATCCACGAGGATAACCGGAAAGTAGCGTATTCTCTTTGTTTGAATCAGCGTCAAGGCCTCAAACAGTTCATCCAGGGTCCCGAATCCTCCCGGCATGATCACGTAGGCTACGGAATATTTTACAAACATGACCTTTCTTATGAAAAAATACCTGAAATCGAGCTGGATATTGGCATATGGATTGGGCGCCTGTTCGTTGGGGAGATGGATGTGAAGTCCCACGGATTTGCCATTCGCCTCGGACGCCCCCAGATTTGCCGCCTCCATGACCCCGGGCCCCCCCCCGGAAATGACGTTGAAACCGTTTTCAACGAGCATTCGGGCCAGTTTTACCGTACCCTTGTATATGGCGCTACTGGGTTTGGTTCTGGCCGATCCAAAAACACTCACTGCGGGAAAGGCTTCCGGCATGACTTCAAATCCCTTCACAAACTCAGCCATAATCTGGAACATTCTCCACGATTCATTCAGGGTAAGGTCATCCACAAGATACTGTTTTTCACTCATCATAAAAGGCCCTTTCTCTTAAAAGACTTTGATGCTCCCGCAAAAAGTCAAAAAGCCGGACTTTTTTTCGAGAGTGTTTGGTTATTTTCAAAAACCGATTGATTTTTACGGTCTTTTCCTTTACTTTCTCAAGTATTGGGGATTTCATCATAGAGGACCGCTGGAAAGCTGTCAAGAACGAGGATAAACTTATCGAACGTTCATGCAGAGAAATATCTTGTCAAGGAGGACGTTTTATGGATCGTGTAGCGAGAGTCACAGAGATCATCGGGGCATCCAACACGAGCTTTGATGACGCAATCAAAGTGGGTTTCGAGAGAGCCAATCGAACATTACGGAATATAACTGGATTGAGGGTGCTTGAACAGAGAGTAGCCGTTGAAGGCGAAAAAATGGTAGAATACCGTGTCAGGATGGAAGTTATTTTTCTCCTGGAAACCTGAAATGGATGGGAAATGTCACGTGTAACCTTTACGGTATTTCAACTTGCAGAGGATACGAGATGAGAAATGGTGAACCACAGGATGGGAAACATGATGCCTATCAGGATTTCCTGACCGATATCAGCGGCCAGTTTGGAGGCAGAGACGAGGAAAAGGACTTTCTGCACGGCATCAGCTCCGAATCTCCACAGGAAGATATACGGGTGAACGTGGGTGAGCGTCTTAAAGCAGTGAGAAAAGATCGCAACCTGAGCCTTACCGATGTGGCCCAGCGAACAGATCTTGCGGTTTCCCTGTTGGAAGACATTGAAAGCGGAGAGCTTACGCCGCCCCTGGGAACCGTCATTAAACTGGCAAAGGCTCTGGACCTGAAAATGGGATATTTTATTTCCGGAGAGGATAATCTGCCCCATACCATCGTGCGGAAGCATGACCGTAAAGTAATTTCCAGGTATGATTCCCACAAGGGCAAACATTACGGTTATGGCTACGAATCTCTGGCCCCCCAAAAGAAAGACAGGCACATGGAACCGTTTCTGGTAACCCTGGCGCCTTCTGAAACAGAGGAAGAGAGATCCACCCATGATGGTCAGGAATTTATCTTCGTACTGGAAGGCCGAATGGAAGTTCGCCTCGGCGCTGAGATACATATCCTTGAACCCGGGGACTCCATCTACTACGACTCTACGGTTCCCCACCTGGTAAAATGCGGGGGAGAAACGGAGACCAGTATTCTGGCTGTTCTTTATTCTGAGAGATAAAACAGGAGCGGTATGATTGCATTTGACATGGAGTGTTCACAAGGACATATATTCGAGGGTTGGTTTGACAGTCTCGAATCCTTTGAGGAACAAAAATTTAAAAATCTGGTTTCCTGCCCTTACTGTGATGATTCCAACGTAAGGAAGGTCCTCTCACCCGTTGCGGTAAAAAGATCACCACCCGTCCCGACAAATCGTCAAGCGGAAATCGATTACAACAGGCTTGCAAAAGAAGTGGTGGAATACATCAAAAGCAATTCCGAAGATGTAGGCGCAAGGTTTGCTTCGGAAGCCCTGAAAATTCATTATGGGGTGACCGATAGAAGAAGCATCAGGGGCTCAGCCACTGAAGAGGAAGAGAAAACCCTTAAAAAGGAAGGGATTGATTTTCTAAAGGTTCCTTTTCCGGT
>DUZB01000207.1 GCA_013349725.1 Deltaproteobacteria bacterium
CCTGAATTAGATTTCCCACTCTTTCCAGGGATTTCTTCACGTCGGCATTGGAGATATGACTGAAGGGGACTGTATGATTTGTAAGACCAATGGGCATATATTCGATGAATCGGATATGAAAAGGAAAACGCAGGGACAGACCGGCCATGTCTGCTACCTCATCGTCATTGATTCCTTTCATGACGACCATGTTAATCTTAATGGGATGAAAACCTATCTGCTGTGCAAGTTCAATGCCCTCCCATACCTGGTCAAAACCATCATGCCCGGTTATGGTTTTGAACTTTTCTCTGTTCAAGGTATCCAGGCTGATGTTGATTCTCCTGATGCCCGCACTTTTTATCTTTTGGAGTTTATTCTTGAGAAGAATTCCGTTGGTGGTCAGAGAAATGTCTTTGAGCCCGGGAATAGAGGTGAGACTGGAAAGAAAATCACAGAAACCGCTTCGAACCATGGGCTCCCCGCCCGTAAGGCGAATTTTATCGATGCCAAGATTTGCGGATATGGATACCAGCCGAAAGATTTCTTCATAGGTTAAAATGTCGTGGTGTTTTAGTTTTTCAAGCCTTTCCTGGGGCATGCAGTACACACAGTTCAAGTTGCATCTGTCTGTTATGGATATGCGCAAATAGTTCAGATGTCTGCCAAGATCATCAATTAAACGGGAGCTTACGGTTTCCATTGAAATAACTCTTTGTTTCAGATATACTTTCAGGTTGATGTTTACGGTCTTCAAAAAACTTTATCTTTATATAACTTGCAGGGTGGAGTCAATCTTTAATAGATTAAAAACATGTACGCATCCTATTTTGGTCTCACGGAATACCCGTTCTCCCTGACCCCTGATCCCAGGTTTCTTTTCATGAGCCGAAGGCACAGGGAGGCTTTGGCACATCTTCTTTACGGGATGAGCGACAGGGGAGGGTTCCTTCTCCTGACGGGAGAGGTGGGAACAGGGAAAACAACCCTTTGTCGAAGCCTGCTTGAGCAAGTTCCGGAAGGGGTCGAAATTGCACTGGTTCTCAATCCGAAGCAGACCGCCCTGGAACTGGTGGCCTCCGTGTGCGATGAGTTGAGAGTTCCCTATGATCCCGGAACGACCAGCCTGAAATTGCTGATTGACAAGTTGAATGGTCGGTTGATGGAGATCCATGGGAAGGGCAGGCGCACGGTTCTTATTATTGATGAAGCGCAGAATTTGAGTATGGATGTGCTGGAACAGGTCCGCCTTTTGACAAACCTGGAAACCACACGGCAGAAACTGCTTCAGATTCTCCTCATCGGCCAGCCGGAGTTGCAGGTCATGATGGCTCGATCGGAACTCCGGCAGTTAGGACAACGAATTACGGCCCGCTATCATCTTACCCCCCTTCTTCGCGACGAAACGGCTGCCTATGTTCAGCATCGCCTTGCGATTGCAGGATGCAATCGACCCATCATGAAAATAAGGGCTGTCAGCCGGATACACAAACTATCCGGGGGCGTTCCGAGGCTTATCAACACCATCTGTGACCGTTCTCTTATGGCTGCCTACGCGGCCCATAAAGACTCGGTGGACAGTCGCATTGTCGGAAAGGCGGCTTCCGAAGTCATGGGCGGTTCCCGTCTCTTTTTCAGCAGGAGGGTCGGTGTACCGGCTGCGCTGCTCGTCCTTATTGTGGCCCTTGCGGCAGGATGGAAGTACCTCCTTCCAGAGCTCCTTCCGGAGAAACGGGCCGTGGTTCTGGGCGTCCACGATGGAACGAGGGCTCCGGCTGATTCTTTTTCTGAAAAAACGTTGCCGGATAAGAAGCAAACGGGTGCGGCAGTGAAACTTCCCGTCCCTCCCGTGAGGGAAGAGGGCAGAAATGTCGTTAGCCCCGGGAAAGACGTAGAAAAACAGGAAGTGCAGCGGGACGAGCAGGACGGGTTTGCGGAAAAATCCGTGCAGTTCAAAGAATGGTTGAAATCCGGGCAGGTGAATACCGGCCTGAAAAGCGCGATTTCCTCTGTGTTTCAGTGCTGGCGGAAGACCTTCTCCGATAAATCGGGAAAAAAAGCATGCGATCTGGCCGCGGAAGCAGGGCTCAGGTGTTATTTTGAGCGGGGAAACTGGACGACCATCCTGCACATAAACAGGCCGGTGGTCCTGGAACTGGTTGGCGATAATCCGGCCAGGCAATATGTGGCTGTTGTTGGAATACAGGGCGATGATGTCCTGTTGGGTTTAGGTGAAAAAAAAATCCTCGTGAAAAAGAACCAGATAGACCAGTACTGGTTCGGCGATTTCATATTTTTTTGGGAAGCCCCGCCCATGGGTTCCATGCTCCTGAAAAAGGGAGATACAGGTCCTGATGTCATCTGGTTGAGGGAACAGTTGAACCGGGCGGAAGGGGTCTTTCTTCCTACTGAAAGGAGTTCCCTCATTCCGTTCTTTGATGATCCGCTCAAGAAAAGAGTCATGGACTTTCAGCGCCTCTACGGAATTGAACCGGATGGGGTTGTGGGGGAACAGACCTTTATCCGGCTCAATACGGGATTGGGAGGTCCCTCGATCCCTGTGTTGCGCAAGCTGGAGTAATTACCGCAACCCTTCGATGAATTCGCCTACGCAATCGATTCCCTTCTCTTCCATCATCTGCAGGATGTGAGAGCCGATCACCGCGATGTCCGCTTTTCCGCGCAGAAAATCCACATCCTTTTTCTCTTTTAATCCGAACCCGACGGCGAGGGGAAGTGTTGTGGCCTCGCGGCACATGCCCATATAGTGCTCAAACTGGCCGGAAAAGCGGGTCTGTTTTCCTGTAACGCCCTTTCTGGCAACACAGTAGATAAAACCGCTGCCGTGCCTGCCAAGGGATTGCATTCTCTCAAAGGGAGTTGTGGAGAGAATATCAACACCGGAGAGAGACTCTCTCCCTTCATGACGTCAAGGTATTCCCCTCCTTCCTCTGGAGGAAGGTCCGGGATGATCGCCCCTCTTAAACCCTTTTCGGCCATGTTCCCGGCGAAATCGTGAATCCCGAAGGTGAATGCAATATTATAGTAGGTCATGATCAGGAATGGCAGGTCAAAAGAGGCGGCAACCGATCCCGCAAAATCAAGACAGTCTTTTACGGTGATTCCCCGTTCAAGGGCTTTCTGATTCGCCATGGCAATGACGGGTCCATCAGCCACCGGTTCGGAAAATGGAATCTGCAATTCGATGATATCCGCACCGCACTCCTCGTAGATCCGGCCGATGGGTGCAACATCCGTTTGTGGGCGAATGATACCTGCGGAAGGAGAGGCGAATTTGATTTCAGCGATCACTGTGGCCGTGCCTTTCCTAAGGATAGCTTCCCGGAAATTGCGAAAAGGAGGAACCTCCCCGTCAAAAATAGGAATCGCTTCCTTGAGCTTTTTCACCTCCCGTTCCTTTTCCGCCAGGATCTCTTTCAGTTTATCATGCATGGGTTGCCTTTTCT
>DUZB01000385.1 GCA_013349725.1 Deltaproteobacteria bacterium
CCCCCGCCATTCTGAAGGCCCTGAAAGAGGCGGGGCTTCCGGAAGAACTTTCGTGGCTGCCGCTCATCGAAAGCGCCTTTAAAGTGCGCGCACTTTCCAGCGCGAGGGCATTAGGCCTCTGGCAGTTTATCGCGTCCACCGGGTATCGGTATGGCCTCAACAGGGATAGATGGGTTGATGAGAGAATGGACCCGGAAAAATCCACTGCTGCCGCGATCGCCTACCTGAAAGATCTCCATCAGATATTTGGAGACTGGTATACTGCCCTTGCCGCCTACAATTGCGGAGAGGGGAGGGTGCTGCGCTGCATCAAGACCCAGCGAATCAACTACCTTGACCACTTCTGGGATCTTTACGAGAAATTGCCTTCCGAAACCGCCTTTTATGTGCCTAAATACCTGGCGGTGCTGCATATCCTGAAAGATCCCGCCGCCTATGGTTTTGTGCTGCCCCCGGTCGACAAAGAGATCCAGACAGACGTGGTCGTCACCAACCGGCAGGTAAACCTCCGAGTGATGGCCGATAACATTGGTGTTCCGTACGAGGAACTGAGAGATCTGAATCCCGATTTGAGGTACAGTTCAACCCCTCCAGGCGAATACTCTTTCCGTATGCCCAGGGGAAAAGAGACGTTGCTTGCATCCGTATTTGAAAAACTGCCGGAGTGGCAGCCTCCCGTGCCCGATTCCGTGATTCACCGTGTGCGCAAAGGTGAAACCCTTTCCGGCATTTCGAAAAAATACAGGACAAGTGTCGGGGCCATTATGGGGCTGAATGGTCTTCGATCGACAAAGTATCTGAAGGTGGGCTGGAATCTGAAAATTCCGGTGGGAAAACAATATGCATCCGCAAAGCAAACAGTATCCCCATCTCGGCAGCAGTCTGTCATAGAAAAGAGTCCGGAAATATATGTGGTTCGAAATGGCGATTCACTGTGGACAATTGCCAACCGGTTTGGAACCACCACAAAGGCGATCATGTCCCTGAACCGGTTGAGCAGTGCTCGACTCGGTATCGGCCAGCCATTGAAGATGCCCAAACCTACCGTAATTGCTCAGAGTCACAGCCCCGGGCAGGTGGTGGCGGGCGAATGCACGGTTATGAAAGGGGACTCGCCTTATACGATCGCGCATAAACACGGATTGTCTGTTGAAGACCTGCTCCGCATGAACGGTCTGAATTCCCGCAGCACCATTTTTCCCGGGCAGGTGCTGATGGTCAAGCCAAAGTAGATCCAGCCGTCGGAATCAGGCTTTGGTTATTCCTTTTCCGTTGCACCCTTTTTTTTACTTTTCCTGTTTCTTACCAGTTCGATAAAGTTTTCAAGATTTTGCTTCGTCCCAAACGCATTGTTGAAGAATTCCTCGCTCCATAGGTCCAGACCCAGCCTGAAGATATGGTGGATCAGATTATCTGCGTTTTCAGGCCCATGGAGTTTGAGCGCTTCATAAAGAAGTTCGTCAGGCACCCGGATTGGGTACAGGGCGGCGCTTCGGGCGCTGTCGGAATTCTGGTATTCCTGAATGCTTTTCAGAACCCGCAACTCCGAAAACTTCCTATTGTATTCCTCGTCATTCATTTAAGCCTTGCCGGTTTTCTATGATTCCTCAGGCCGTTTCCGGGAGAGGGACCATTTCTTTCTTCCTGTTCTTTATCTGGAAGAAGTGAGTGTATGATACTTCACGGGCCATGGCAAGGGCCTTGTCGAAATCAGATCCCATTTCCTCCGGGCTGTGCGAATCGGAACCGAAACAGATTGGGATCTCGCGTTCACAGGCCATCTCAAGGATGAGAGGTGAGGGATAGATTTCCTTTACCGGTTTTCTCAGTCCGGAAGTGTTGATCTCTATTCCAATTCCCGACACTGTCATACGATCGAGCAGCGGTGCGACAATCTCCTTCAATGCCTTGTCCTGAGGTCGGTGCCCGAATTTTTTCGGGAGGTCGAAATGGCTTACCGCGTCAAAAAGCCCTGTATCCACAAGTTTTGCCACTACGTCAAAATAGTTCTTCCAGGTTGTTAAAATATCCACCGAGTCCCAGAGATAGCGCTCTGAAGGATGGTCAAAACTCCAGCCTTCTATGGAATGAACAGATCCTAATACAAAATCAAAAGGCTCTTCAGCAAGCCATTTTTTGAGAAAAGCCTCACATCCGTTGTAATAGTCGGCTTCAATGCCGAAAAGGATTTCTGGAGACTTGCTATCCTTCAGTTCTTCAAATGCGGCCTTGTATAATGGGTATTGTCCCAGGGCCATGCGGTGCTTGGGATCGAATCCATCCGGATTTGGTGCATGATCGGTACAGCAGATTTCCGGTATCCCTTTGATTCCTGCGGAATGTGCGAAATCTCGCAGTTCTCCTTTGGCGTGTTTACATAAACTCGTATGAAAATGATAATCAGGGAGTTTTTTGATGGGGTTCTCATGAGTAGTATTCATTAGTTATCGATTCCTTCAGAATTCAGTGAATCCATTATGAAGTCATTCCTGCCAGGGTTTTTGACCAAGATACAAACCCAGGGCATTTGACTAAGATATTCCTAAACCGTGATTCGACAGTATCATAATACGACTTAAAAAGATAGGAATCATCTCCGATTTGTGTGACACACTCGTTCACAATTGATCCCGCCTGGTTCCCATTCCAGCGTGGGAACCAGGGCGCCGTCAACTGGTAACCGGAAACCGTAAACTGGAAACGCTTCACACAAGCAGGCTGAGCCAGAAGAAAAAAGTCACACCCGAAAGGAGCGTGTTCAGGGAAATGGCTGAAGAGGCCAGGCTGGTGGATCCTTTCATCTCTCCTGCCATGATATAGGTGATGGTTGCGGTTGGAGAGGCTAAAAGGATCACCCCCGGCACAAACTGTTTCGGTGGAATCGCAAGGAATGAATAGGCGGGCGGCAAGACCGATTCCGGGAAGCAGAAGGAGTTTGAAGACCCCTGTCAGAAAAGAAATGCCAATATTTGCCCTTATCAGATCGAAGGAAATGGAGTATCCAATGACCAACAGGGCCAGAGGAAGGGCCATATTGCTCAATATCTCAAGACTCCTGTCTATGGTGGGGCCGATAGGAATTTCCAGGGCAGAAAAAAGTATCCCCACAACAGCGGACAGGATGACAGGATTTCCCAATATTTTTTTCATGAAAAACCATGGGGTTCTGTGAATGTCCCCGTTTCCGGAAAAAAACTGGAGCACCAGAACCGCAAGGAAGTTCTGCATGAGCATCATGAATCCGGCGAGGATGCTTGCTCTGGTAAGTCCGTCTTCCCCTAAGAGATAGTAGCACACGGCAAAACCTATGTACCCCAGATTGCCATGGAATGAACTCTGCACAAAGGCGCCCATGAGTTTTCGTGTGATGGAAAATAAAAGGCCGCAGAAGAGTGCAACAAAAAAGACGATCATGATCGGTCCTAAGGTTGCTGTAAGAAG
>DUZB01000192.1 GCA_013349725.1 Deltaproteobacteria bacterium
CATTTCAAATAGATGCACAGTCACGCCCGCTCTGGTGCGAGAGAGGGGAGTCGAACCCCTACAGGATACCCCACTGGATCCTAAGTCCAGCGCGTCTACCAGTTCCGCCACTCTCGCATGCGGGAAAGATTTGCTGAAAAACAGTGCAGAACCATAAAAATAAACGAAAAGGATAAATCCCGCCTTAACTATCCCGACGAATTCCCGTTAGATCGGGATTTCAGTCGGATAGGTTCCGACAAATCCTTTCCGCTGATTTCTAAGTTTACCACTTTTACCGCCATGTCAAGAGGTTAAAGAAGACTTGAAATTTTCCCCATACTGGTCTGAAAACCGTTTTATAAACCCCTCATCCGCAAAGCTGTAATACCTGTTCTTCCCGATAATGATATGATCAAGGACCTGAATTGTCAGAAGTTTTGCAGCCCAGACAAGATCCCTGGTCAGGGCGTTGTCTTCCTGTGATGGAGCCGGATCGCCTGAAGGATGATTGTGTACAAAAACCATTCCGGCGGCCCGGTATTCAAGCGCCAGAGTCAAGATTTCTCTCGGGTAAACAGCGCTGCCCGTGAGACTCCCTTTAAAGAGGTCATGGTCGGTGATGAGTTCGTTTTTTCGATTCAGGTAGAGAACTTTGAAAACTTCCCTTTTCAGATCCCTCATGGAATGGAAAAGGTAGTCAAAAATAGCCCGTGAAGAGTTGAAAAAGGCTTTTCCTGCCGCATTATCTTTGAGGTATCTTCCCGCAATCTGATGCACAAGAGCTAAATAAAGAGCATTCTTAGTACCTATTCCTTTTATCTGGGTAAGTTTATCAACAGGCGCCGACAGGACTGCTGACAGAGATCCGAACTGTTGCAGGGCCGACCGTGCCGGTAACTTCTGATCCCCTCTCGGGGTGCCCAGCGTAAGAAGAAATTCAATCACCTCTTCGTCCGTAAATCTTACCAGCCCACCGTTTAAGAATTTCTGTCGCAGTCTTTCACGATGACCCTTGCCCCTGTTTTCACTAAGTTCAGGGTCCATAAATTTTTTCCCCGTTCAAGGTTGATGAAGCCGCAAAAAGGCACAAATTTCGCAAAAGCTCAGAACCAATACCGATAAACAAGCTGAAACTATACCAAAATTTTCAGAAAATCAAGTCAGGGATTGGGCAAACCCAAGATAGTTTTCTTTAAACGCCTATTTCATCTGTTGATACTTGGGCTGGAAATATGTTATCATCGGCATTATTATAAGGAGTAATCAGCGATCTACCGAAAAAAGTCCCCAAGTCCGTCACCCCCGGGAGGCTTGTCCTCGACCTGATCGGGGAGCGGGGGTCAATAAACACCTGATACTCCTGGATTCCCGCGTTCGCGGGAATGACGAAAACGGATGAATTTTGACTTTTTACGAATTCATCAATCCTGAATGAGGAAGGAAAATAAGGATCATGCTGTTGACTAAATGGGTGTTTTGTATAACCGTCTTTTCCGCAACGATTTTTTTAGGGATTGACCAGGCGCTTGCCTGGGGTCCCGCCATTCACACAGCTATCGCCTTGAACGCTCTTGATTCTGCAAAGTTTCTTCTCCCTTCCATTGGTGGAATCATTACCGCTTTTCCAATAGAATATATGTATGGCTCCCTCTCTGCCGATTTTTTTATTGGAAAAGGGAGAAAAAAAAGAATCGTGGAAAATCCCCATACCTGGGACGGGGGCTTCCGTCTCCTGGCCGGGGTAAGGGACGAACGAGAGGCGTCTTATGCCCTGGGTTTCCTTTCGCACCTGGCAGCGGATGTTATCGCACACAATTTCTTTATTCCGAACCTTCTCAACCTGCATCATGGTAAAGGGAAAATGGGACACCTTTTCTGGGAAGTCCGGTCTGACTATCTCATAGGCTCCGGGTACACAAAGATTGCCAGGGGTGTTTTGTGTATGGATCACCAGATCTGCGACGACTTGTTGAAACTCGTGGCGGGGAAGAGAAAAAAGAGTTTGAAAACCGGGAAACAGTTTTTTGCAAACACGGTCAAATTCTCTGATTATCTCTATTCCAAGCGAGACCTTTTCTTTGAACCAAGAGTCAATCGGTGGAGACATTTCCACCAGTATCTTGCCTTGATGGTCGATCTTTCCTGCAGTCTTTCCAAAGATTTCCTGAAAAGCCCGGAAACTACTCCGAGCCTGGATTATGATCCCATGGGAAGACAGAATCTCCTCCTTGCAAAAGGAAAAAGGTCTTTTCCAAAATCGTTCAGAAAATCTCGTAATATAAAGCATTTTGACGTTGACGAAGAACTGCTCTCCCTATGAACAAGATCAGAATTCTCCCTGAGAAAGTAGCCACCCAGATCGCGGCTGGTGAAGTGATTGAGCGACCGGCCTCAGTTGTTCGAGAACTGATCGACAACAGCATAGATGCCGGGGCAGATCGAATTACGATTCGAATCGAAGGCGGCGGGAAAAAGCTGATCAAAGTGGTCGATAACGGGGAAGGAATGTCCAGGGATGACCTTCTCTTGTGCGTGGAAAGGCACGCCACCAGCAAGGTAAAAGAAGCTTCTGATCTTCTCCAGGTAAAATCTCTCGGTTTCAGGGGTGAAGCGATTCCGAGCATGGCTTCCATCTCTCGCATGAATATCACCTCTGTCCCACGGGGCCACCTGACAGGCCACAGACTCAGAATTTCCGGCGGCAAACTGCTTTCCATTGAAGAGGCCGGTGCGCCGTCGGGAACCATCACGGAAATTCAGGATCTTTTTTTCAATGTGCCTGGAAGAAGAAAATTTCTTCGTTCACCCCAAACCGAGAAAAATCAGATCACAGAGCTCCTCCTGAGGGCATCCCTGCCTTTCCCCCACATTCATTTCAGGTTGGAAGAGGGGCCTAAAACCGTTTTGAACCTGCCCGGGTCCGATGATCCCCGCCTGCGGCTTTCTGCGATTATGGGTCGGGAAGTGAGCAAGGTCATCCTGGAACGGGTTGAAAAACGAGACGGTTTTACCATCAGACTCTTCGCGGCCCCGTCCGATTTCACGAGAAACCGCAGTGACAGGCTTTACTGTTATGTCAATGGTCGGAACATCCGGGATCGTTCCATTGCAAAGGCGGTGATGGAAGGATACGGGCAGCGCCTGATGAAAGGCAGGTTTCCTCAGGCCGTCGTTTTCATTGAAATCGATCCATCCCTCGTTGACGTGAACGTCCATCCAACCAAACAGGAAGTTCGTTTCAGAAACCCTCAGGAAATTTTCCAGGCGGTTTCGAGCGGCATCGGAAAAACGCTCTCCCCCGAATCCCGGCTCTCCACCATTCCACCACTGAACGTACCCGCGCGTGAACCCGTTTACCGGATGCAGACCCCCTTTGCGTCCGTGTCGGACGGGGAATGGGTTTATAAAGAGGAGAAGGCCGCTCCCCT
>DUZB01000331.1 GCA_013349725.1 Deltaproteobacteria bacterium
CCCTGCAACACAGGAGGAAGGGGAGGTCTTTCCCGCCACAATGGCAACTGCGTTGGAACTGCACCCCGGCAAGCCGCATCCGCCGCAATTGGCCCCCGGCAACGCCTCTTCTACGGCTTCGATCTTAGGATCAACGTAAACATAGAATATCTTTGAGGCCAACGCCAGGCCAAGGCCGATAACGATACCCAAACCTCCCATGACCAAAATACCGGCTAACATGTTGTTCCTCCAGACTCAGTAAAGTGTGTAAGTAAATGATTGTAAAAAACGAACAACCTTCCCGGATGAACCGGAATCTTCGCCTTGCTTCAACTCTCTTCGTTGTTCAAATGGACCATTCTCAGTACTCACACCATTCCCTTGAATGCGAAAAACGCAAGGGAAAGCAATCCGGCCGTAATCAGCCCAATCGAAGTGTCCTGCAGCGGCTTGGGAACACGCGCGAGGATGATTCGCTCACGGACTCCCGCAAACAGGATCAGGGCCAGGCCAAAACCCACAGCGTAGGCAAATGATGCAATCAGGGCCTGGAGAAAGGTATATTCTTCCATGATATTGATGAGGCATACACCCATTACGGCGCAGTTCGTCGTGATCAGGGGGAGAAAAATCCCAAGACCCGCGTAGAGGGTTGGGATGCTTTTTCTGAGAAACATCTCCACAAACTGGACAAGGGAGGCGATGACCAGGATAAATGAAAGGGTTCGCAGATATTCCAGGCCAAAAGGCTTCAGGAGAAAGGCATCTACGACCCATGTTATGGCGCCGGCCATGACCAGTACAAATATGACTGCCATGCCCATGCCGGTGGCGGTTTCCATCCTCTTGGACACGCCAAGAAACGGGCAGTTTCCCAGATATTGCATCAACAGGATGTTGTTGACGAAGATACAACTGACTATGAGTAAAATATAATCGCTCATCTAATTTCTCCTGTTTCAAGAGTCAGATGGAACCGTTCCTTATTTCTTGCCCAGAAGGTTCATAATGCACAGCATGAGACCTAAGCACACAAAAGCCCCGGGCGCCTGTACCATGAAGGCAAAGGGCTTGAAAGACGGGCCAAACACGGGAATATTGTATAGAGTGCCGTTTCCAAGGACCTCACGCACAATACCAAGTGTGCCTAATGCCAGCGTGTAACCGATGCCGATACCGAGACCATCGGCCAATGAAGCCGCCACGCCGTTCTTGGCGGCAAATGCCTCCGCCCGGCCCAGAAGGATACAGTTTACGACAATAAGTGGAATAAATATCCCCAACTTCAGAAAGAGCGGATAGGTATAGGCCTGCATCAACAGCTCCACCACGGTTACAAAGGTGGCAATGACCACGATGAAGCAGGCGATTCTCACCCGCTTGGGGATGCTGTTTCGAAGCAAGGATATGAGGATATTGGAGCAAACAAGGACGAATGTGGTGGCAACACCCATACCGATGCCGTTTTCTACACTCTTGGTCACTGCCAGGGTAGGACATAGGCCCAGGACAAGGCGGAAAGGAGGAATTTCAGCCCAGAGCCCTTTTGTGAATTCCTGAACAACTGTCTTTGCCATCGCCGATTCTCTCCTTAGCCTTTGTTCCCTTTGATCTTTTCAATGATTACGGGTTTCAGCCTTTCATATATTTTGGCTGCTTCGATGACTGTACCTGATACGCCGCGGGAAGTGACGGTGGCGCCGCTCATGGCATCAATCTGTCCACCATCCGGCTTGATCTGAAGGGGGTCTTTGATGGACCTGCCCTTGAACTGCGCCGCAAAGGAGGGGTCTGTTTTGGCTCTGGAACCAACGCCCGGCGTTTCGCTGTGGGTAGTTACGCCAATTCCCACAATCTTGTCCGTATCAAGATTCACGCCGACAATCACTCCCAGGACACCCCCAAACCCTTTTCCGAAGACTTCAAAGGCAACCGTATTTTTTTTCCCGTCGAATTCGCCTATGAAGATATTTCTTTCCGCGGCTTCATCCTGGATACGCAACCGGTCGATGAGGGGATCATTGGAACTGCCCTCCATGATTGCCTTGACGGTCGGACCTTTGACGAACTTGAGTTGCTGGTATTCTATCTTCTCCTTGGTTGCGTTCTGCATCGCTGCCAGTACGCCCCCGGAGACGGCACTGAAAACCACAACGGCAATGAAAAGTCTTAACATCTCACGCATGTTCAATCCCCTTTCCAAAGGCCTTTGGCCTGATTTTATCCAGAAGTGGACTGGCCACATTCATGAGGAGGATAGCAAACACCACTCCATCCACGAAAGCCCCTATATTTCGAATGAGAACGGTCAAAAAGCCGGCGCCGGCGCCGTATATGAGCATGGGAACCAGGTTTACCGGGGAGGAAGAGTCTTCGGTTGCCAGAAAGAAGGCGCCTATGAGGGTGTACCCGGTTAACAGGTGAAAGATGGGGGTTGCGTATTTTTCAGGATCAGCCGCGTTAAAAAGAAGGGCCGTCAGGAATATGCCCGCAAGAAAGGAAACAGAGACCTCCCAGCGAATCATTCCACGAAGAATCAGGTAGATCCCTCCGATGATCAGGCCGAGACCGAAAGTGGCCCCTATGCCGCCGCTTTGCCGGCCCATCAGAAGGTCAACGGCGCTGAACTCGGAAGCTGCGGAAACCCCGAAATATTTGAGCGTTGCCAATGGGTAGTTCATGATGAATCCAAGATCGTAGTTCACCAGGGCCTCGTCAAAATTCATAATCCCTTGCCAGGAAAGCATGAGCAGGGCTATGGCCACGAGCACCGGGTTGAAGGGATTGGCCCCGGTTCCTCCAAACACCTCTTTTCCGAGCACGATGGCTACAACGGCGCCCGTAAGGACTGCCCACCATGGCGTAGCTGCAGGCAGCATCATGGCGAAAAGAAGCCCGATCACCGCGGCGTTGCAGTTCCCGATACTTACCGGTCTTTTCATGAAAACATTCATGATGAGTTCCGTAATCATGGCAACAGACATGGACAGGCCGATGACGCCTAAGGCGGGCGCTCCATACTGAGAGATTCCCATGATCACCGCTGGAAGAGCCGCCAGCATGATATTGTAGCTCTTTGCCGAAAGGCTGCTGCCATTGTGCCAGTAAGGGGCGTGAGAACTGACAAAAAGCTTCTGGTTATCCATTGGATTCCTCCAGGGCTTCTGTTAAAGCAATTTCATGTTTTCCAAGCATAATATAGTGAAATATGGGAATTCGCATCTCGCACACATAACCGCAGATGCCGCATTCAATGCAGGAAAAGAGGTCGTAGTCTCTTGCCGCTTCCTCGTAAAGGCCGTTTTCGAGATAGCGAATGAGCATATTCACAGGAACATTGGCGGGGCAGGCCCTGATGCATTCCCCGCAATTGATACACGGGTCGCCGGAGCCGGGTACGATCTGAGCGCTGTCCT
>DUZB01000170.1 GCA_013349725.1 Deltaproteobacteria bacterium
CTTTCCACAATGCCGGCCATCTCCTCCAGGGTCTCCGAGGTCAATTTTTTCCCCTCAAGAAACTCCTCTGCCCTGGCAATTCTGAGCGGAGTCGGCGCCACGGCGCCCACGGCAATCCTGGCCTTCCTGCACGTTTTCCCCTCCATGACAACCAGGGCTGCGGCATTGACAACGGCAATGTCCTGGGACACCCTCCCAATCTTGAAAAATGCCNTCCCCGTATGCGNTTCCATCTCCGGAATGGTGATAAAGCTTAATATCTCGTCCGGCTCAAGGCAGCTTTTTCCCGGGCCAGTAAAAAAGTCCGCCACAGGCGCCTGCCTGACACCTCCAGTACCTTCCAGGGTCAGAATGGCATCCATTACCATTAGCGGAGGCGCGCAGTCTGCGGACGGCGCAGCATTGCAAAGGTTGCCGCCAACGGTCGCTACATTTCTTACCTGCGGGTTTGCCAGAACGGACACGGCTCCGGCCAGGGCCTGGAAACGCTCCGCAATCAAGGCATTTCTTTCCAGTTCCCTGAAAAGAGTCATACTTCCAAAACGCAAAGACCCTTTATATTCAAAGCCGCGCAGTTCCTCTACGCCCCGCAAGGATATGAGCGCCTCCGGCTCGATGATCCGGTGTTTCACNCGAATCATCAGATCGGTGCCGCCNGCAATGTACTTAGCCCTCCCTTTGAGCCTCGCCATGATCCCATGGGCCTCAGCAAGGGTTTGAGGTTGATGATATTCATATTTCTTCATAAAAACGACTCCTAATCGAGCAGTAGCCAGTGGCCAGTGGTCAGTGGTCAGTAAGTGACATCAGACTTACGACATCGGACATCTATTCTTCCCTGTTATCAAAAACCCGCTTGCTCTTCCTTTCGGATCTGGGAAGGCTCCCATATTTCAGCAGTTCCACATCGACGCTGACCATGATCTGTTTCTTGACCCCGGACTTGATTCTTTTCACAAGCTCGGCATCGCGACTTTCGTCCACCCCTTCCTGCTTCTCTACCCGCAGGACCATGTAATCCCGACCGTCCTCTTTTCGATCCAGGACAATNTGATATTCGCTCCCGATATCCTCCAGGGACGAGAGCACGTGATCCACCTGCCCCGGATAGATGTTCACCGCCCTGAATATGATCATNTCATCGCTGCGGCCCAGGATACGGTCATGCCTTGGCAGGACGGAACCGCAGNGGCATTGGCCGGGGATCAGCCGTGTAAGATCCCGTGTTCGATATCGGATCAGGGGAACCGCCTCTTTGGTCAGGGTGGTCACGACCATTTCCCCGATCTCTCCTTCAGGCGCCGGTTGAAGCGTATCCGGATCCACAATTTCCAGGATATAGTAATCAGCCCAGTAATGAATCCCCGTGTGATGGACACAATCCAGCCCTGTTCCGGGACCATAGAGTTCCGTCATGCCGGGGATGTCAAACATGTGCTCTATTCCAAGCAGTTCCCTTATCCGATCCCTCATGGCGTCACTGGAACGTTCGGAGCCGAAAATCATTTTTTTGAGATTTATTTTATCTCTTTCCCCCCTCCGGTTCACCTCTTCCGCCATCAGGAGCCCCATGGAGGCAGTACAACAGAGGACCGTACTCTGAAAGTCCATGAGAAACTGGCACTGCATATCCAGGTTGCCCGGCCCCACGGGAATAGCCATGGCCCCGAATTCTTCGCACCCCAATTGAAAACTGGCGCCCGCCGTCCAGATTCCATACCCCACCGCGATCTGCACCCTGTCCCTGGCGCTGAGCTCGGCCATTTCATAACAGCGGGCAAAAAAATACGTCCAGTCCTGAATATCTTTCCGGCTGTAACAGAGCACTTTTCTTTTGCCGGTGGTCCCCGAAGAGGCGTGAATGCGCACGACATCTTCAAAGGAAACGGAAAGGAGCGGAAAGGGATAGTCATCCTTCAGGTCGTTCGCTGTGGTGAAGGGGAGTCTTATCAAATCATCGAGAGACCGGATATCTTCAGGGAGAACCCCTGCCTCATCCAGACGTTTTTTGTAGAAGGCAGAACCGTGGTACGCATGGCCCACGGTCCACTGCAAACCTTTCAGCTGGTGTTCCTCCAGTTCCTGAGCAGTCTTCATTGCAGGCATAAAGCTCTTAGTCATTTGTTCTCCAAATTTGGATTTAGGATGAAAACAGGGTTCCAACCACGAATAACACGAATAACACGAATGTTTAGGCGCGAGCCTTTTATAAAACCTGAAAACCATTCTGCGCTACCCCGTCATTCCGGCATGCTTTTAGCCGGAATCCAGAGATGCGCCGACGTGGATTCCGGCTAAAAGCATGCCGGAATGACGAAAGTGTAAACTGCCAAATGAAGGATGCCGATACCCGATAAGGATATGGCCAAATTTCAAGTTTCAAGTCTCAATTTTTTGCAATCGCCAATCGCCAATCATCAATCCTACTGCACCATTCCCGGCACAATCAGAACAATTTGCGGGAACAGGATCAAGATAATAATGGAGATGATGCAGGCTACGAGGAAATAGCTGACACTCTTGAAAATCGTTCCCAGCTCTATCTCTGGGGCCAGGGCTTTCACCACATAGATGTTGACGCCCACCGGAGGCGTAATGGCGCCCATCGTGGTCACCATGGTCAAAATGATGGCGTACCAGATGGGGTCAAATCCAAGCGCAATCCCAAGAGGAAAAAATATGGGAATGGTGAGGACAAGAAACCCCAGGGAATCGATGAAGCAACCGCCCACAAGATAGATCACCAGTATAAATGCAAGGATCACATAGGGCGAAACAGGGAGAGAGGAAGCAAACTCGGCAACCATGAAAGGAAGCCTTGTAACGGCTAAAAAACGACCGAAAATGATAGCGCCCGTAACCAGGAAAAAAACCATGCTCGATATCTTGAGGGAATCCGTTATGGAACTGAAAAATCCCTTCCAGGTAAGTCGGCGTGTACAGACGGTGACAACGATGGTAAAGAAAACGCCCACCGCTCCCGCTTCCGTAGGCGTAAAAATGCCCGTATACAGACCGCCAATAACCATCACGAATATGGTAATCGCCTCCAGAACGCCTATGAGCGATTTCAGCTTTTCCCGAAATCCGACTTTTGGTCCGGCCGGACCAAAATGGGGATAGATCCTGCAGAGTACGACAATGGTCAGAATAAAGAGGATCCCTAACAGAATCGCAGGGAGGATTCCGGCTAAAAACAGCTTGATAATCGATTGCTCCGTCTGAAGACCGATAACGATCAGGACCACGCTTGGGGGCATCACGGTTCCCAGGGTGCCTCCGGTAACAACCGTTCCGCTGCTCAGTCTGGTATCGTATTTATACTTTTTCATCTGGGGGAGGGCAACGGCCCCCATGGTGGCTGCCGTAGCCGTGTTGGAACCGCAGATAG
>DUZB01000198.1 GCA_013349725.1 Deltaproteobacteria bacterium
AGAGCATGGTAACCGCCTAAGGCAATGTAATCGTCCATGCTCTCGGGGTCCACAATCCCGCACTTTTCCATGACGATCCTTTTTTCCCGGCTGAATCTGGGAAAATCCCACACCTGCGGGATCATCTCATTTTCTTCCGTGGCCCCCAGCAGGTGCTCAAAAAGGGGATCCCCCTTTTCCAGGAACGACCGGACCAGCATCTTTGCTTTCCCCGGGGTGACGTTGGGATAAAAGATGGGGGGAAACCCCGGGTTTTCCAGGATCACAACCGGTTCAGCGTAACAGTGGCCGATGCACCCCATGGTATGGATACGGGCCTCCAAACCGCTAAGAACAAGGGCCTCCTCAAAGGCTTTTTTCGTTTCGAGAGCGCCTGAAGCAATACCGCATGTGGCCATCCCCACATGAATCCTCGGAACCTCCTCTTTCCTGCATTCCGTCCGGTACTTTTCGGCTTTCTCCCGAATGGCTGCGTACGTCGATGCCACCCCGGAAACCTGCGGCATATCATCCATCTGTTTTCCCTTTTTCTCGTTCCTTCTTCTCTTTTTCAATCTGGAAGCCCAGGATTAACCCTTCCACCTTGCTCGGCGCCACTTTGCCATGCACATCTTCACCCACCACCGCCACCGGCGCCAGAGCGCAGCATCCCACACAGGCCACCCGTTCCAGGCTGAATTCCCTGTCCGGGGTCGTTTCACCATCTTTTATTTCAAGCTTCCTTTCAAAATTTTCTAAAATAATGCTCCCTCCCCTTACGTGACAGGCAGTTCCCAGGCAGACCTTGATATGGTGTTTACCCGGAGGATGAAAGCGGAACTGGTTATAGAAGGTTGCCACCCCGTAAACTTCGCAGGCAGCAAGGTCCAGGTAATCCGCGACCATATCCATGACCCTGGCATCCAGGTATGCGTGTCTTTCCTGAGCCATCTGGAGGATGGGGATCAGATTTCTTCTTTCACGACCGAAACGGGAGAGCTCCCCCCCGATGTCTTTCAACATCGCCTCTTCCTGTTCGAGCAGATTGTCTTTCTCAAGAGCTTCCATTAATTACCGTTATGCATTCCCACGCTGGAGCATGGGATCGAGAAAAAGGTGTCAGTGTTCAGGTTTCAGCACCGGCAACCAGCCACAGAAAACAGAAAGGTTTCTGACACCTGAAACCAATGAGGTTTCGTATGAGCACGAAAATTCCGAAATCCGCATTCCGCATTCCGCATTCCGCAATCTAAAGCCTCTCCATGGCCCCATAGGCGCCCTGTATCCTGTCTCGCAACAGAAAGCAGAGCCTTTCCAGAAGGCAGAAGCCCAGATCGGGATTGCTGACCATCATCCTCCGCAATTCCGATCCCCTTATGCGCAATACGGTGGTAGGCTTTCGGCAAACTGCAGAGGACATCAGGTTGTGGGGTTCGCCCAGGAGCGTGGACCAGCACCCTAAAACTCTTCCCTTCCCCAACATTCCGATGACGGCGCTCCCTTTGCGTGTCCCCAAGTCCATCGACCTTTCAATGAACAGATGACCTTCCGCTATGACATAGAGATGCTCGCCGAAATCGCCCTGGCTGAAAATGGCTTCTTCCGGTTGATATTCCCTGATCTCGCAGATATCCGCGATCTGTTCAAACAGACTGCGATCCAACTCCTTGAAGAATTCACAGCTTTCGATAATTTCCAAAATTCTTGCACGATCCATGGGTACCCTCCAGGCTAAAGGCCAGAATGACCGCATATAACCATAAATTGGCGAACAGTTCAAACACAAATCGAAGGGGTTTGTGAGGTTTTAAACGAGGGGAAAAATCCAGGTGGGAAAAAAGGGTCCTCTATGGATGGAAATGTCAGGTATAAAGAGAATCAATACGGGGACGCAGATTCACGCAGATACGCGCAGATAATTACTATACGCCCATACCAAAGGGGTTTGTAATCCCCGCACATAAAAATAGGTCTCCCGATCATTAGCCTATAAAAGGTCGACGACTGAATTTCTGGCTTTGGACTTCAGACCCCGCTGTATTTTCCTGGCAAAAATAACGAATCCGCCATAATCTGCGTTCATCTGCGTCTAAATTCTTTTTCTTAAGAACTACAATTATCAAAAGATCCATACCAGTCGTATTTCCGCTCTCCCCGTTCCCATGGCCCCTNCTTTCCGGGGCTGCTCAACCCCATCATGTAAACCATGGAATCCTGAATCTTCTGGATTCGGCTTTTCAACAACTCACCCGTGTCAGCTCCCTTGAACAGGACGAGATCAGCAGATAAGGCCCTCGGATCATTCTTGACGTGGGAGTAGGTCGTACAAAGGATCACGGGAAGGTCGTAGTAACGCCTGCGGATGGTCTGAAGCAGATTAAGGCTGGCCCACGGGTCCTGGTCCGCCCCCATGACCACAATATCCGGAGACTCTTCTCCAATCATTTCACAGAACATTTCATGTTTTCCCGTGTCCACCACCGAAAAGCCTTCTTCCTCCAGGGTTTCCCGGTACAGCATCCGGATGACTTCATCTTTATCAAGCAAAAGCACTTTGCACATGGAGGACCTCCCAGCCTTTTACGATCCGGCATCTCGTTCCATACAATACATCCGCCACAGGCAGACAAGTTGATCACATTCCTTCTTTCCGGTTCGAAAGCAATCAGGATTTCCCTCCGCCCTCTGGGCACTCCTTATCAAGTGCTCCGGATCGCAATGTCCAAAACTCCTTCCCTTCTGCGGTTCCACGGATTCCATTGGATGCATCACTTTTTTTCCTCATGATAGATGGGTTTCCCCATTTCGTTGAACGAAAAATTGTGAAAGACATTGTAGCCGTTGTAGTCCAACACCCGCAGATCATCCGTCTGCTTGAGGTCCCCCATGATCACGTTGAAATGATTGCCATACCTTGCCTTTGCCGTTTCCACCTGCACTTCCGAAGCGATATACTTCCGGATACCCTTCGTCGCAAGTTTGGCTGCCAGGTTGGGATCCCTGAACGATTCATAGGTTGTCAGAATAAGTATCGGGCCGGTTCCTGTAAAAATGATTCCTGCTTTCATGGCAAGCCCTCCTTTCCGATCTTTTTGAAGAGAACATTTTGGCCGGAATTTTGCCTCTGCCTCAGAATTTGAACGGCGATTCATTGACAAAGGCTGAAAGACCGGTCGGAAAATCATATTCGTGGACTGGTCGCTTCATTTTTTTAAAAGGGCAAAGGGAACAGTTCCACGTCATCCAGTTCTTCCGGATGGCCAAATCCAGACAGCCCCGATAGAGAGGGCAGAAGATATTTCTATAGCCCCGGCCACAGCCCGGGCAGCCACTGATCTCCATGGCCTCCTCACAGAATTCTTCCTGATGTTGC
>DUZB01000285.1 GCA_013349725.1 Deltaproteobacteria bacterium
CGACTGCAGAAGAGAATTGCTTCGCTTACCGCAACAGTACCGCTCCTGGGAATCCTTGACATTACTCTCTATCGGGACGATTGGACGCGGATAGGCCCTACTCCCGTGGTGGAAAAGACAGAACTTCCATTTTCACTGAACGAAAAACTGGTTGTTCTGGTGGATGATGTTCTTTTTACGGGAAGAACTGTCAGGGCTGCCATGGATGCGCTCATGGATTTTGGAAGACCCAGGAAAATTGAACTGGCAATTCTTGCAGACAGGGGAGAAGATGTGAGGGAATTGCCCATCGCTCCCAACTATGTTGGAGGGGTATGGAATACCTCACTGAAGGAAACCATTAACGTCTATTTGAAAGAACAAGGTTTTGACGATCATGTGGCCATTGAGAAGAAAAGCCTGCGAGATTAACGCCTGAACTTCTCTGTCTGCAATGATTGGGACCTGCAATATGAAGTGTAATTGGGAGAAGATCGATGCCGGAAACAATTTCCGTAAGGACCAACAAGAGAATCGAGATGGTGGATATTACATTTTCCGTTCAGCAGCAGATTGAGAATGCTGGTCTTGAGGACGGAATCTGTACGGTTTTTGTTCCCCACACCACCGCCGGCGTAACCATTAATGAGGGGGCGGACCCGGATGTCTGCATCGATATCGTCGGGAAGCTGAATGAACTGGCGCCGCCGGACGACGGATATCGCCACAGGGAAGGGAATTCCGACAGTCACATAAAGGCATCTCTCGTGGGCAGTTCAGTCTCGGTAATCATAGAAAAAGGACGTCTGGTTTTAGGGACGTGGCAGAAGATCTTCTTTTGTGAATTTGATGGGCCACGATCCCGAAAAGTCTATGTAAAGGCAGGGTGAAGCCTCTTTTTTGGGTATACGGTCATGTTTTTCCTTATCGCTGGAGTTCAGCCCCGGACCGTGAAGGTTGATGAACAAACGGTCCTGTGCCCATCCTGCGGGCTCTATCGGGCCCGTATGAAAAGAGTTGATCATTATATTTCCATCTTTTTTCTTCCTGTTGTCCGAATAAAGAAGGGTGAGCCCTTCTTGGAATGCACGGCATGCGGGCAGATGGAGGAGGTTTCAGCGCAGGGATGGGACCGGCCTTTACCCAACCGACAGTACCAATGTGGCGCCTGCGGAAAGCAACTGGAACAGGGTTTTCGTTTCTGCCCGTTTTGCGGAAAAGAAAGATCTCCATAAGCGGCATATTCATTCATAAAAAACAGAAAGGAGTCGTACAATGAGAAAAAAAGCTACTGTCATAGGCGCCGGGAATGTGGGCGCTACCGTTGCAATGCGTCTTGCCGAGAAGGAACTGGCTGATGTGGTTTTGATTGACATTCTTGAAGGTGTTCCTGCGGGAAAGGCCCTCGACCTGATGGAGGCGGCGCCAATTGAAAAGCATGATTCCAAAATAACCGGTGTATCGGGCGATTATTCAGAGGCGAAAGACTCAGACATCGTGATTATTACGGCGGGCATTCCAAGAAAACCGGGAATGAGCAGAGATGATCTTCTTGCTACCAACAAGGCCATTATGAGTGCAGTGACAAAAGGCGTGGCTGCCGTTGCTCCGAATGCCATACTGATTATCATCAGCAACCCTCTTGATGCCATGTGCCATGTGGCCCGGGAGGCCAGCGGATTTCCAAGAAACCGGGTGATCGGTATGGCCGGTGTTCTTGATTCGGCCCGGTTCAGGGCCTTTATTGCCATGGAACTCAATGTGTCCGTTGAAAATACCCATGCCTTTGTATTGGGGGGGCACGGGGATACGATGGTCCCCCTCCCCAGATACTCAACAGTGGCAGGCATCCCCATTACGGAGTTGCTGTCAGAGGACAGAATTGATGCGCTCGTGGAAAGGACAAGGACCGGAGGCGCGGAAATTGTTGGCCTTTTGAAGACAGGCAGCGCCTATTATGCTCCGGCATCCGCGGCCGTTGAGATGGCCGAGGCGATTTTAAAGGACAAGAAGAAAATTCTCCCGTGTGCTGTCTGCCTGAACGGAGAATACGGCATCCATGATCTGTTCATAGGCGTTCCCGTGAAACTGGGCGCCGGCGGTGTAGAGGAAATTATTGAAATCAAACTGACGGATGCGGAAAAAGCGGCATTGAATCATTCCGCCGAGGCCGTCAGGGCTTTGGTGGAAGATATGAAGAGACTGAGTTAATAAGGATGTGATTTGGACGAAGCAGCCCTTCTGGTTCTTCTTGAAGAACTCGCATGCGGCCTTGGAATAGAGGTTCGCTATGAGTCCATGGACGGGGAGGCAGCCTTTTCGTCTGGGGGATTGTGCAGGATCAGAGGGAAGCCGGCCATTATTGTCAACCGAAAAGCTGCCTCTCAGGAAAAAATCAAAATCCTGGCCCTGGCCCTGAATCGTATGGATCTGGGCCAGGTCTACATGAAGCCTGCCTTGAGAGACTTCCTGGAAAAGATGGCTGGTAGGTCAACCACTTAAAGGCCTCTCCAACTTAAAAGAGAAAGGCCTTTTTTTCTTTCTTTTCCGGAGTTCTCCTATACCTGAAATTCATACGCCCGTAGAAATCCAGGTATTTGGCTAAACATCGTTTCATGGCCTTTCTCCCACAGATTTCCTGAATGCCTCGAATATTGTGATAGTAGGCCAGATTGTCATAAATCTGTCCGGACATTTCGTACAGATATTGGGACCTGACCAGCTTTTCATCCACTTCAAAGCCCCTGGCTTTCATCACCCGGGGGCCGGCGAAAATCACGAGGGCGCCGGGTTCGGAAATGACGACGTCCCCCAGGGCGGCATAACTGGCAATCGCCCCGCCGGTAGCGGGATCGGCCAGAATCGAAATGTAGGGAAGACCGCTTCGCTTTAGACGGTTAACCGATTCTATGGTTTTCACCATCTGCATGAGTGCCGAAATACCCTCATACAGTCTTGCCCCACCCGAACAGCATAGGCTTATGAAGGGAATGTTTTCCTGAATGGCGTAATCCACGCCCCTCCTGAATTTTTCACCGAAAACAACGCCCATGGATCCCCCGCAATAGTAGAAAGTGCTTAATGCCATGACTACTTTATGCTCGAATATCCGTGCGCTTCCCACCACAAGCGATTCCTTGAAATGTGAGCGACCTTCCTGCTTTGCAAGAAAGTCCTTGTAGTAACTGGTGATGGCCTCCTCTTCCAGGAGCTGATCTACGGTCAGGTTTCGGTACAATTCATGGAAGCTGCCGGTATCCGCAAGGCAGTCGATCCAGCCGCTTGCCCCTAAGATGTAGGAATACCCGCACTCGGGACACACATTGAAATTGTCCAGCAACTCTTTCA
>DUZB01000279.1 GCA_013349725.1 Deltaproteobacteria bacterium
GACTTAATTTCCTAAAAGCACCAAAGGGGCTTCCGTCAACATCTGATCACTGCAGGTGAACATGACAATGGCCTTTCCAGGGCATTCCGCAACACACATTCCGCATCCTCTGCAAAGGCTGGGATCAATAAAAGCCGCCCCGGTTTCGCGGTTGATGTAGGGCACGTTNAAGGGACATGTTCTTACGCAGGTGCAGCAGACAGCGCATTTGTCCGGCATTACTTCAGCCACCAGTCCACCCACCTGAATAGTATCTTTCTGCAATATCTCCATGGCCCTGGCCGCGGCCGCCTTGCCTTGCGTAATGGTTTCCCCCAGGTCTTTCGGATAAGCCGCAAGGCCTGCCATGAAAATTCCCTCGACACTGGTATCCATAGGTCGCATCTTCTCAGGGGACTCGGCGATAAACCCGTTAGAATCCAGCTTTACGTTGAAAAGAGAGGCCAATTCCTCGTTCCCTGCGGCCGAAATGGCGGACTGAAGAGAAACAAAATCCGCTTCAATGGCAACCGGCCTTTCAAGGACAGGTTCAAAGACGGTTACTCTTACGCCATCGCCTTTGTCGGATCTTTCCACCTGCGGTTTGTTTTCCAGATCGTAGCGGATGAAGACAATCCCTTTCTCCCTTGCTTCCCGATAAATGTCCTCTCTCTCACCGAAAGTCCGCATTTCGCGATAGAGTATGTAAAGATCCATATCCGGATTCACGGCCTTGATATCGAGGGCCATTCTCACTGCGGAAGAACAACAGAAGTTGCTGCAGTAAGGACGGTCCGAATCTCTGGAACCAACACACTGAATGAAGACGGCTGCACCTGTCTTTTCGAAAAAAGAAGGGGCATCTACCAATTTGCCGTTCAGTTCCGACCACAGATACACGTTCGGATTCGTTCCATACATGTATTCACCGGGTTTTACAGGATCAGCCCCGGCGCTCAGGATGGCAGCGCCGTGAGAAACAGGGGTTCGTTTCCCCGCGTGGTCCAGGATGGTTTGAAAAGATCCGGCAGACCCCTGGCTGCGCTTGACGGTAGTTTCTTTCCACACTGTGATCTGCGTATCCTGTTCAACGGAAGCAATCAGCTCACCAAGATATTTCTGCACGTCAAATCCGTTCCATGTGGACTTTACATGCCGCCCATGCCCGCCCAGTTCTTTTGCTTTTTCAACCAGGTGGACCGGATATCCTTTCCGTGAAAGGCTCAGAGCCGATTCCATGCCGGAGATTCCGGCGCCGACAACCAGGGCGCTTTTGGAAACAGGTACCGATTTCATGGAAGAGGGGGATAAGAGCATGGCACGGGCAGCACCCATCCTCAACCTGTCTTTTAATTGGGTTCCGGGAAATTCCGGATCAAGGACACGCAGGTCGACGGTTTCATACAGATATGGATTGAGGCCCGACAATTTCAAGGCCTCCTCGATCAGGCTCTTATGGATCACCGGGGAGCAGCTTGCAAAGACCACCCTGTTGGCGCCAGTTTTCCTCAAAATGTCTGCGAGAGATGTAAGGATGTCCCCTTCAACGGTTTCGGTTGCGACAATGCCGGGGAGCTGTTTTGCATAAGTCTGTATTTCAACCTCCAGGTTCCCTTTCATTCCCGGGCATAGGTGGTAGACCAGAGCGGCTTTTGGAACCTCCGTGTTTTGGGTCGGCGCCGGATATTCCCCGGGCGGCGAAAAAGGTTCCGCTTCAAGGACAGACCCGATTTCGGCCAGAGTGGCTGTTGCCTGTGTTATGGACTGACCGATATCAAGAGGGCCGGTCAGCCCGCCGCATACAAAAATCCCGGGTAGATTGGTGTTGACGGGTTGAAATGTCTCCGTACCCACAAACTGGTCCGCACTCAGGTTTATTCCAATCTTTTTAGCGGTTTCGATGGCTTCCCTGGATGGGCGCAAGCCGACAGAGAGAACCACCATGTCAAACACTTCCTCTTGGAGATCCTCATTCCCATCCCTGTACGTGATAAGAAGGTCCTCGGTCCCAACCACGGAATCGATGGTATGTACCCTGCTCCTCACCAGATGGACATCTCTTTCAACGGCCTGGTTCAGGTATTCTTCAAAGCCTTTGCCGTGCGTTCTCATGTCCATATAAAAGATGGTTGTCTCGATATCTTCATCCACGTCTTTTGTGGTGACGGCTTCTTTCAGCGCATGCATGCAGCATACGGAGGAGCAGTAGGAAACATCACACCGGTTTATGTCCCTGGACCCGACGCATTGGAGCCAGGCGATCTTTTTTGGAGTTTTTCCATCAGAAGGTCTCTGAATGACGCCGCTGAGAGGGCCGGTCGGTTTCTGGCTCTGTTCGTATTCTACGCTTGTCAGCACATTCGGAAGTTTGCCGTATCCATACAAGTCCAGGGAAGAGGGATCGAATGTTTCAATCCCTGCCGCAAGGACAACCGCTCCGGCTGCGAGTTTTTCATTCTTGCCGTCGCGTAGAACCGAAATCGTGAAATCGCCTGCTTTTCCCTGTATCCCTTCCAGGGTTGCGTTTAAAAGAACGCGAATGTTGGGATGCTGTTCACAGGCTGCAATTTTCGGATTCACCTTGCAACAGCTACAGAGCGGATAGATCCTGTGAAGATTCGGGAGCATCCCTCCCAGTGAGGTGGTACGTTCCAGCAGATACACCCCATAGCCGGCCTCGGCTATACTCAGGGCGGCCTGAATTCCGGAGATTCCTCCTCCAAGAATGAATACAGGGCCTTTTGGTTTTTTTTGACTCATCATCTTTGTCTCCTGCGTATGGTGCGTTTGATATCCTGAAATTCTTGTTCTTATGAAATCCCGGTTGCCGCAAAGGCCTGATAAAAAGAAGCCCATTAAAACGGTAATGCTTGATTCACATCCTTGATTTGTGAAAGTTTTTTCATGCCACATCCACGGATTGGGTGTCAAGGAAAATAAACATATTTTAGACCGATTCAGGGTTAGTAATGAGCGTATGCTCATGCATGGGCCATGGGAAGGGGAGTGGAGCGGTTATCGGGAGGGCTTTTATTGTATTTATGCTCAATTCAATCATCACTTTCTCTACTATGAGAGGGGAGACAAAGATGCGGCCAAGGCTTACATGGCATTCTGTTTTTGGGTACGGGTGGGGTGTAATTCATGGCTGTTGGTTAACGGCAGCGATTCGTTCCTTATCACCGGGATTTGAAGATCAGGTTTCAGGTGTCAGGTGTCAGGAGAGTGGAACGTAAGGACAGAAACCCAACCTGAACACTGACACCTGACACCTGGATAAATTTAAGCTAAATTACCAACAGTCTTGATTCACACCCG
>DUZB01000340.1 GCA_013349725.1 Deltaproteobacteria bacterium
TTCCCCGTTAAACCCGGGATCTACGACAAGTTTCAAATTTCCCAAACAAAACACGAGAGCAAAAAAGTGTAAACTACTTTCCGGCTTTGGTGAAGGATGCCCCTTGCCCTGGAATGCTGTCCGCCCATATGTCTCCGCTGTGGGCTTCTACAATCTTGTAGCATATGGCAAGGCCGAGCCCTGATCCTTTGTCGCGGGTTGTGTAGAAAGGTTCGAAAATGTGAAGGATATCCTCGTCCCGGATGCCTATCCCTTCATCCCTGATTCTGATTTCTATGCCATCTTCCACATTTTCGGTCGAGACGGAAATGGTTCCAGCATTTTTCATTGCATCAATCGCATTGGCGATGATGTTTAGAAAGACTTGTCTTATTTTGTCAGGATCACATTTGATTTCATTTTTCTGATGCCTTCAGTTTCCTGATGAGCTCTCTGTTTTCATCAACCACGATAATTTCTTCGCCGATTTCTTCAAGAATGCCTTCAGCTAAAAGGCTTTTCCCTTTCTCATCTTCTATAAAATTCTCCGATTCCATACTTCCTCACCTCCTCCAGGGCAGAAGAAAACGTAGTTACCGGCCAGGGTATCAAACATGGTTTCCGTTCCCTGTCTGATGGTCTGGTAAAGCTCCTTCATGGTTCCGGCCCTGTTTAAAAGAGAACGGTATTCAAGGTCATTGAAGAGCTGTGGGTCAATGGGAAGAAGAACCCGATCAAGGGTCCCGTGCCAGTGCAAATTTAATTTTTCCTTCATGGCAAAAACTTGTTTATACATGGAACGGAGCAGGTCTGTTCTCAAAATGGCATTGACCTGGTTGATCATACAGTCCATGAGGCCTATGAGATAGTAGATCTCCCTCATTTCTCTTTCGTTTTTTCGGTTGGCGTACATGGAGAGTATGGTATAGGCCAGTCCGCCTTTTAAGACAAAGTGGGGAGGCATTTGAGAAAATGCTTTGGAGTCGCAGGGCGTTTCTTCTACAAGGGCACGGAGAAATTGTGTGAAATAAAGAGTCCTCCACAGCGGTTTCCTGAATTCCCATGGACCGGAAGAAATGACGCTTCCTGCTGAACCTTTTATCCTGTCTTCAAGCCTTATAAGATCACCCATTGCTCTTTATCTCTTTATGGCCTGGGATGGCATTTTTCATGGATCTCTTTCAGCCTTTCTCTTGTGACGTGGGTATAGATCTGGGTGGTGGAGATGTCTGCATGGCCCAACATGACCTGAACGGCCCTTAAGTCAGCCCCCCCCTCCAGAAGATGGCTTGCAAAAGAGTGCCTCAGACTGTGTGGGGTAATCTTCTTTTGAATGCCTGCATCTCTCCCGTATTTCTTGATAATTTTCCAGAAACCTTGCCTGGTCATCGGTTTTTGTCTGAAATTGAGGAAAAGGTAGGGCGAGTTCCCGCCCTTGTTGCCCATAGCCCGGCCGCCGTGGATATAGTCCTTTACCGCCGCCGTTGATTTTTCTCCGATAGGGACAAGCCTTTCTTTGGAGCCTTTTCCCATGGTCCGCAAAAAACCTGCTTCCAGGTTTACGTCCTGAATCTTGAGATTTATCAGTTCAGAGACCCTCAGCCCCGATGCATAGAGTAGTTCAAGCATCGCATGGTCCCTCTGGCCTTTGGGTTTTGCGGTATCCGGCTGGTCAAGCAGTCGCAATATTTCTTCTACATTCAGGGTGTCCGGTAAGGACCTTGGAAGGTGTGGCGTTTCTAACAATCGTGCGGGGTTTGTCTTGATGAGCCCTTCCGAGGCAAGATGGCGGAAGAACATTTTTGTGGCGGAAATCTTTCTTGCCACAGATCGAGGAGAATGCCTTTCCCGCAGAGAGCTTACATAACCGACAATGGATTCCCTCGAAATATCGAAGGGGTTCAACCCCTCCTTTTCAAAGAACTCTGCCAGTTCAACCAGATCTGTGCTGTAGGCCATGACCGTGTTTTCAGCCAACCCTCGTTCTATTCTCATGTAATTGACAAACTGGTCGATGAGGTTGTTCATTTTATCATAGATCGTAAAAGTGATTACATACCGTTAGTATTTCCGGACCTGTCTCAGTGATCCAGACCATCTCTTCCAGTCGAACTCCTCCCTTTCCAGGGATGTAAATACCCGGTTCAATGGTGATAACGTTTCCAGGTTTCAAGGTGACTGAATTTCGTGGTCCTACTCGCGGTCCCTCATGGGTGGCAAGGCCCACTCCGTGGCCGAGACTGTGCCCGAAATAGTCGCCGTAGCCCGCTTCTTTAATGAGATTTCTCGCTGTGAAATCAAGATCCACGCTCTGCATATGGGGCTTCACAGATTTCAATGCCTCTAATTGCGCTTTCCGGACGGTCCTGTAAATATCTACAAATTGGCTGTCCGGGTGTCCAAGAAAAACCGTCCTTGTGATGTCGGAACAGTACCCGTTAAGCTTTACGCCGGCGTCCACGATAACAGGTTCTCCCTGCCGGAGTTTTCTGCTTGAGGGTTCTGCATGGGGGAGGGCGCCATTGGGTCCGGAGGCTACAATGGGAGGGAATGAAAGGCCATCGGCTCCCGCTGCCTTCGCCAATCTTTCAATTTCCCAGGCCGCTTCCAGTTCAGTCATGCCCGGTTTCAGCGAAGAAAATAGTTCGTCTAAAATGCGGCTGATCATCAGGGCCGCAGCTTTCAGTGCTCTGATTTCCGTTTCTTCTTTGATTTCGCGCATCTCTTCAATAACGGAATCCATGGGCGCAAGGGTCACCGGGGGGGAGAGGGCCGCAAGTTTTCCTGTCAACTCGCTGTGCTTTTTCCAGGGGAGACATTCCCCTTCAAAGCCAAGAGTTTTTGTTCCCATTTCCTTTACAAGTCCTGGAAAATCATCCATGAAGCCGCTTTTCAGCGTTCTGACTGAAAAATCTGATGCTTCATTTTCTGCCAGCAGGGTGTACCGGGAATCCGTGACCAGCAGGGCGCCTTCCCCGCTTATGAGGAGGGATCCGGACGATTCGTTGCATTGGGTATCTTCTGCTGAGTATCCGGAACAATATCGCCTGTTCTCAGGTTGAATGATCCATGCAGTATCGTATTTACCAGCAGACCCCTGTTCAAGATTGTTTCTCAGTGCAGAAAGGCGCTTTCCGTAAACCTGTTTTTCCATGATCACCTTATGAATAGTAAAAAATCAGCGTTGATCAACTTCCAAATTAATTTGGCTCATCGCGGATTAACGTGAAAACCTTCCCCTAATCAGCAAATGAGCTGGGGCCAAAGGTTCATCGAACTGACAGCATCGATCACATAAATAGCCGTC
>DUZB01000264.1 GCA_013349725.1 Deltaproteobacteria bacterium
TGCGAGAGTATCCAGTTTATTTTGGGTTCATAAAAACCGGACTGGAAGGCGAAGGAAAGACCTCCGCGCTTCATCTTCTTGATGGGGTTGAAACTGATTGCCAGGCGGTTTGCAGTGTTAACCGGACTCAAGGTGTTGGGGCCTAAGACCCGAATACCCTTTTCTTTTGCAAACGCAGCCATATGATTGTGAAGCTTTTGGCCTTCAGCGCCACCCTCTGAAAAACCGCCTGAAATAATAACGAGATTTTCAGCGCCCACCTCATGGCAGTCTTTGACAATATCCATGGTCTTTGAGGCCGGAACAGCAGAAACGACCAGGTCGACCTTATGCGGAATATCTTGCAGTCTGGCAAATGCCTTGATTCCTGATATTTGATCCGATCCAAGGTTTACAGGATAGACCTGCCCCTGGAAATCGAGATCCACTAAATTCTGCATAATCCGAAAATTCATCTTGAAGGCATTGTTGGTCGCCCCCACAATTGCCACGGTTTCGGGGTTGAAGAACAGCTCTAAAAAATGATTTGTTTTTTTCATGATTTTGACCCATTGTTTCCGTTGTTAATGTTTACTGCTCCGCCGGCAATCTCGCAGCAGCCGCAAAGCCATGACGCTCTCCACGGGGTCGTTAAAAACAGGGAATGTGTTTAACCGTTTAAACGCCTCGATGTATTGTCTCTCCGCAAAAAAACTGAGCGCTATCGGTTTGTTGTTTTCTTTACACATCTTCCCTACGAAGTTAAGCATCTGCTCAGGGCTCCCGATTCCCCCGCCGAACATCTTTACCATTTCAGGCTCATACATGAATGACAAGACGACGCCATCAATATCATTTAATGCCAGACAGCGCTCCAAAGTGAATGCCAGTGCCTTGATATCGTGAACATCACCAAAATCCATGGGGTTGGACATGCGGATGACCCCGGCCCGCCGAAAACCCTCAATTTGATTGATGAGTTTTCGTGGCAGCGGGGGGCATTTAAAACCATATCGCTCACACGCATCTCCCAATATCACGGAAAAACCGCCGGACAGGGATATGACGGCCAGTCGATTCCCTCTCAGTGGAGGGAGTTGAAGCGCTTTGGCCGCCACGGTCATATGATGAATGCCCTCCACGCGTACGATCCCCGCCTGCTTCAGGGCACAGTCAACGATACGATCATCATTTGAAAGGGCCGCCGTGTGGGAGTAGGCGACTTTGGATGCCGTTTTGCTCACGTTTGACTTGAAAATAACAATCGGCTTTTTTGATGTTTTGGCCAGCCTTGTCAGTTCCCTCCCATATTCAATGCTTTCCAGGTACATGTGGATCTGTTCCGTATCTTCGTCACAAATGAGATAGTTTAAGAAATCTATCTCATCCAAGTCTAACTTGTTGCCCATGCTGATAATTTTTGAAAAACCCACATGTTCTTCGGAAAAATAATAGGCGCACTGGGTGGTCACCCCCCCGCTCTGAACGATCAGGCCCACTGGTCCCTTCTTAAACTTCCCGGCCCGCATGGGGTTGAACGGCGTACAAAGGCCCGATCCGGTACATATGACGCCGATACAGTTGGGGCCGATAAATCGAATGCCATATCGCCTGGCGACATTGACCATATCCTTTTCCGCCGGATTGTCCCGGTCGTCGAGTTCCCTGAATCCCCCCGTGGAAATGATTGCGTGGCGAATTCCCTTTTGTCCGCAGATCTCAAGTGTTTCCGCAACAAACCCGGCAGGGATCAGGATTACGGCCAAATCGATCCCATCGGGTAAAGACCCGGGATCGGTGATGATCCTCCGGCCGTGCACGTTGCCCGGTTCTCTCCCTACCGGATAAATTTCGCCTTTAAAACCCATTTCCAGGCTGTTGGAAATAATATTTTTGCCCAGATTTCTCGAATTGGCCGCCACACCGAAAACAGCCATATTGGAAGGATGGAAGAATTTTCTCATTTTGGTTTACCCATGCCGTATGAAATCCGATCGGCCGTTTCAATGACCTGCCGAGCCAGATTTTCCTTGTCGTCAATTTCAAGACTGAAAATGGTGGCGGCAACCCCAACGCAGCCCGCCAGACGGTTTACTCGATCATAGATCGGCGCCACGATTCTCCGAACCCCCTTTCTCAACTCCTGATCTTCAAATGCATAGCCGTTCTCCTTGATTTGCCGTATTTCCTCTTCAAGTTCATCCAGGTCGGTTATGGTATTTTCCGTCATGGGAGGAAGGCCGATTGCGGTAAGCACTTTATGTCTTTTTTCAGGCGCCATATCCGCCAGATATATCTTGCCCACGGCCACCGCGTGGAAATAGGGGTACGCGCTTCCCACCCGGTTGTAAAGCCGGATACCCTCGGTTCCCTCAACCTGTTCTATCAAGACAAGTTGATCCCGGTCCAAAGTGGAGAGTTCAACCGTCTTGCGGGTTTTTTCAGCCAGTTCCTGCATCAGGGGTCGTCCAATGGAACGGAGTTTGATTTTATCCTGAAGCCTGTCGCCAAAATAGAGGAGCTTCATTCCCAGTCGATAAAAGCCCCTTTGGCCCGTCCTGTCCACCACGCCCCTGTCGCACAATGTATTCAGTATCCTGATCAGGGATTGTCTCGGAATGCCAAGCTTTGTCAGCATCTCCGAAAGGGGCATCGCGTTTTGGCTGCCTGCCAGAAGAGCGATTATGTCAAGAGCCCGGTCTACGGCGGGAGTGTGGTGGGGTTTATCCTTCGCCATATTTACATACCATATATGAATCTAATAAAAACATATATGGTATTCTATCACCATAGGCTTGGATGTCAAGAAGAAATTCCGATGAGACAACAAACAACAGTCGTAATGCCGAGCTGGGCTTTGTTGTTTTTTATTGTTTCTTGGCTTAGAGTATCATAGTATCCTCAGCGAGACTTTCGGATCATATTGTGTCGGACCGGCACGTAAGATCGATACACATATTTTTAAACTTTTACGAACAGGGAGTTTTCCATGTCCAATATAACGATCGAAGAACGAGGCCAGGTGGCCATACTGCGATTGACAAACGGTGTTATCAATGCCATCAGTCCCGGACTTGTGGATGATTTTTCCAAAGGATTAAAACAGATTCAAAAAGAATTCAAGGGTATGGTCCTGGCGGGAGGAAGCAAATTTTTTTCCATGGGCCTTGATCTGCCCACATTGCTGAAACTTGATCGAAGTGCTATGACGGTCTTCTGGAAAAAGTTTGATGATCTCATCTTTGATCTCTTCACGATCCCTTTTCCCACCGTCTGCTCCATGGAAGGTCATGCCATAGCGGGAGG
>DUZB01000327.1 GCA_013349725.1 Deltaproteobacteria bacterium
AGGCGAAAATTTCAACCACAGGAATATATTGAATATTTCGAGGATTGAAATTTGAGCCTGACGCAGAGATTGGGCAAAAGGGGGCGTTTTGCAAAGGTCTCAACCTGCGAAAAGCTATAAAGGAAGGGGCCTATGACCAACGGATATCTTGCGCAATATAATCAGTCCATTCAGGATCCCAGTGGCTTCTGGAGCGTACCGGCAGAGGATTGTCATTGGTATAAAAAATGGGACAGGGTTTTAGATGATGCCAACAAACCGTTTTACAGGTGGTTTTCAGGGGGCATGGTCAATACCTGTTACAATGCCCTTGACCTTCATGTGGAAAACGGCATCGGCGATCAGACCGCCCTTATTTTTGACAGCCCTGTTACCGACACCATCAAAAAATTCACCTACCTTCAACTTCGAGACGAAGTCGCCCGGTTTGCCGGGGTTCTTTCATCAAAAGGCGTTCAAAAGGGAGACCGCGTCCTCCTGTATATGCCCATGGTTCCGGAGGCGGCCATCGCCATGCTGGCCTGTGCCCGGCTTGGAGCTGTTCATTCTGTGGTTTTCGGTGGATTTGCTCCAAAGGAACTGGCCATTCGAATCAATGACGCAAAACCGAAAGTGATTGTTTCCGCATCCTGCGGAATTGAAGTGAAAAGGGTTATCCCTTACAAACCGCTCCTCGAAGAAGCCCTGGAAATTGCTGTTTCAAAACCGGATGCCTGTATCATCCTGCAGAGACCCCAGGAAACCGCTCCCATGACAGCGGGATTAGACTACGACTGGCATGAAGAGATGAAAACCGCAGCGCCCGCGGATTGCGTTCCCGTTGCGGCCACGGACCCCCTGTATATTCTGTACACATCGGGGACCACAGGTATTCCCAAGGGCGTTGTTCGGGACAATGGCGGGCACATGGTTGCCCTGAAATGGAGCATGGGTGCTGTTTACAACCTGCAGCAGGGCGACGTTTTCTGGACCGCTTCGGACGTGGGCTGGGTGGTGGGGCACTCCTATATCGTTTACGGACCCTTGCTCAAAGGGTGCACAACCATCCTTTTTGAAGGCAAACCGGTGGGAACCCCCGATGCGGGCGCGTTCTGGCGTGTGATAGAAGAACACAAGGTGAAAACCATGTTTACTGCCCCCACCGCGTTTCGCGCCATCAAACGGGAGGATCCTGAAGGCAAGCTTATTGCAAATTATGACCTGTCCAATTTCAAGGCCCTTTTCATGGCGGGGGAAAGGCTGGATCCCGATACGTTGCATTGGGCTGAAAAGAAGCTGAAGGTCCCTGTCATTGATCACTGGTGGCAGACGGAAACCGGCTGGGCCATCGCGGCCAACTGCCTCGGTATCGAGCAGTTTCCCGTGAAGCAGGGGTCCCCCACAAAAGCGGCCCCCGGCTGGAATGTTCAAGCGGTTGATCCCAACTGTGAACAGGTGGAACCGGGGAAAATCGGCGCCCTGGTGGTAAAATTGCCGCTTCCTCCGGGAACGCTGCCCACCCTCTGGAACAATGACAAAGGTTTTATCCAGTCGTATCTGGAGGAATTTCCCGGCTACTACAAAACAGCGGATGCCGGATATATCGACGAGGACGGCTACGTGTTTGTCATGTCGCGGACTGATGACATCATCAACGTGGCCGGGCATCGTTTGTCCACGGGTGGCATGGAGGAGGTCCTTTCGGACCACCCGGACGTGGCTGAATGCGCGGTGCTGGGGGTTGAAGATAAACTCAAAGGGCAGATCCCCATCGGTTTCCTGGTTCTCAATGCCGGAGTGACGCGCGACCCGGAAGAAATAGAAAAGGAAGTCATTCAGATGGTCCGAAAACGCATTCGGCCCCGTGGCCTCGTTTAAAATAGCCACCATCGTAAAGCGACTGCCCAAGACGAGATCCGGAAAGATATTAAGAGGAACAATGCGAAAGATCGCAGACAATGAAGTCTTTAAGATGCCCGCAACCATCGATGACCCGACCATTTTAAAGGAAATCGAAGAGGCGCTCGTTCGTAAAGGATTTGCAGGAGCAAAAAAAGAACAATAAAGCGAATTAAAGCAGAGGATTCCTTTGTATATTAAGCTGTACGGTAATCTTTTTCTTTCAAACCAACCAGCATTCGGGCGCCTGGCGCCAGTCGCGCTGAAGGGCGGGATCAGATGTCCGGTTCAACGCAGGGCAAATCGGCGTTTCTGGCTCCGGACACCTGAAACCTGAGGCCTTTTTTTCTTCCATCGAAATCTACCTTCCGGCAGATTGTATTAAAACTATCAAAAACCATGGAAAGGGGGGATGCAGCGAAACACAAACCAGGCAGGATGTTGAAGAAATCCAATTAAAACAATTTTTTTAATTAGGAGGATAGATTATGACTAACGGTGAAGCTTACTGGAAGAAAAACCTCAAGCTCATGATATGGTGTTTAATCGTTTGGTTCATTGTTTCGTTCGGGTTTGGCATCTTGCTGGTTCATCCACTTAACCACTTCTCTCTGGGGGGCTATCCGCTGGGATTCTGGTTTGCGCAACAGGGGTCCATGTATGTCTTCGTAATTCTGATTTTTGTCTACGCCAATACGATGACAAAATATGACCGTGAATTCGATGTAGAGGAGGAATAAATATGACCCTGCAAGCTACCACGTATCTCGTTGTCGGATTGACCTTCGCCATATACATCGTTATCGCGATCATGGCCCGAGCAAAAAGCACGTCGGATTTCTACGTTGCCGGTAAGGGCATTCATCCGGTCCTCAATGGCATGGCCACAGGCGCCGACTGGATGTCGGCGGCATCCTTTATCTCCATGGCGGGTTTGATCGCTTTCATGGGATACGATGCCTGTGTGTACCTCATGGGCTGGACGGGCGGCTATGTGCTTCTTGCCATGATGCTGGCGCCCTACCTGCGTAAATTCGGAAAATTCACCGTGCCGGAGTTTATCGGGGACCGGTACTATTCCCATGGGGCCCGCATCACGGCGGTTGTCTGCCTGATTGTCTGCTCCATCACCTACGTTATCGGGCAGATGAAGGGGATCGGCGTTGCCTTTTCCCGGTTTCTGGAGGTGGATTTTTCAACGGGCCTTTACTGCGGCATGGGAATCGTGTTTATCTATGCCGTTCTCGGTGGAATGAAAGGAATCACCTATACCCAGATCGCCCAGTATTGCGTATTGATTTTCGCCTACACGGTGCCCGCGGTCTTCATCGCCTTCCAGTTGACGGGAAATCCGGTTCCGCAGCTTGCCCTGGGCAGCACCCTTTCGGATGGCAGCGG
>DUZB01000326.1 GCA_013349725.1 Deltaproteobacteria bacterium
GGTCGGCTGCGGCTTCCGATGGCTGCGTCATCGACCAAAATGGGTCTTCAACGTAGCTCGACTACGCTTTCAGCCCCATTTTTGTCGCTTCCTTGCCCTCGAAAGCCTCGCTCAACCTCGCAACGGGATAATTTTCAAACAGGCTCTTAGAGAAACGAGTTACTCAAATCAATGGTATACGCACAAAGATGGAAATTTCACGGCGACTTTTCCTAATTCTTGACAGCACTCTGCAAAAGTTCTAATAATTTCTACAGATCACAAAGAACACCAAAAATTAATAAGGAGAATTTTTCATGAATTCCATAGATCCTTTTCGGGTGAAAGACTTTGAAAAATGCGTCGAATTCCACGGGCATATCTGTCCAGGTCTGTCCATCGGCTACCGGGCAAGCCAGGCCGGCATGGAGTGGCTGAAGGAACACAGGGCTGAAGATGAAGAAATCGTTGCCGTTGTTGAGACAAACGCATGCGGGGCAGATGCGGTACAGGTTCTTACGGGCTGCACTTTTGGAAAAGGGAATTTCTTTTTCAAGGACTATGGCAAACAGGTTCTTACCTTGATCAGTCGCAAATCAGGAGACGGAATACGCGTAGCATTGAAAAGTGGAGCACTCGACCTGCCGGAAGAACATAAGCAGCTTATGGGGAAAATTCGTACCGGGCAGGCAACGGAAACAGAAAAAGAGCGCTTTCAGGTGCTTCACCATGAAAGAGCTCGGGAAATTCTTACCAAACCATTGGATGGACTATTTGAATTAACCCCTGTCAATATGCCATTGCCCCCAAGGGCCGTCATTGAACCGTCAATCCTTTGCGAAAAATGCGGAGAACCCACCATGGGGTCAAAATTAACCGACTCTGACGGGAGGAAGCTTTGCGGGGACTGCCTGCAGAAATGAAACAAAAGCCAACGGATTTCGGGACGCAGATTTCCGCAGATAGGCGCAGATAATCATTACGAAAAAAATCAGAGGTAATGGCATCCTTCATTTCTCGGTTTACACTTTTTTCGAAATAGAGTGTAATACCGATTTGCAAATAGGGTTCCGACGGTGAGAATTGGATGCCGAAACTGGAAACTCGAAACTGGAAATTAGATAACGCGTTCAAAACCTCTTGTTCTTCCCAATTTCAAGTTTCCCAAACAAAACACGAGAACAAAAAAAGTGTAAACTACTTTCCGGCTTTAATGAAGGATGCCGAGGTAATCTGCGTTTATCTGCGTCCAAATTCTTTTTCTTAATCATTAACCAAAGGAGGACGGGAATGGAACTGCGCGAATATTTTAAAGGAACAAAGGGGCGTGGAATTCTGGCAACGTCGGATAAGAATGGAAAAGTTGACATGGCGGTCTATGCCAAACCCCACTTTTTTGATGATGGAATGATCGCATTTATCATGGCAAACCGCTTGAGCCATCATAACCTTCAAACCAATAAGCATGCGGCCTATCTATTTATGGAGGAGGGCGGAGGTTACAGGGGCAGACGTCTTTTCCTCACCAGGGTCCGGGAAGAACAGGATACGGAACTCCTCTATTCTCTACGAACCAGAAAGTATCCTGTGAAAAAGGAAGAGGGGAAACCCAGATTTCTGGTTTTTTTCAAAATAGATAAAGTCCTTCCACTCATCGGGGCTGGAGAAGAGTCTTCGGAGCAGGAGTAACCTGTCAGAGATGGAAGGAACGATGAAAAAGATTCCAGTTATTGACCTCAGAGATTGCAGGGATTGTGACGCCTGCCTGGAGATCTGTCCGGCGGTTTTCCAGAAAAATGACAATACCGGGCTTATTGAGGTGGCAGATCTTCCCGAGTATCCGGAAGAGCAAGTAAATGAAGCCATCGCCATATGCCCGGAAGATTGTATTGTATGGGAAGAAGAGGTACCAATACCATGAAGGTCTTTATCACGGGAGGAACAGGTTTTGTCGGTTCGGCTTTAACGAAAAAGCTTACGGATCAGGGGCATAACGTGACCCTGCTGACAAGAAAGATCCAAAGAGACCGACCCGTTTTGGACGGGGTGTCCATGCTGGAGGGAGATCCCACAAAGGAAGGGGCCTGGCAGGAAAAAGTATCGGAGCACGACGTCCTTATCAATCTGGCCGGCGCATCCATTTTCAGACGATGGACAAAAGAAGAAAAAAAATTGATTCGCGAGAGCCGGATTCGAACAACGGAAAACCTTGTGAATGCTTTGAAGGAACGAAAAAGCAAAAAGACGACCTTTCTGAGCACATCCGCGGTGGGCTACTACGGTTTTCACGGGGATGAGGAACTGGACGAAAGCACTCCCCCCGGAAACGATTTTTTGGCGTCCGTGGCAAAGGAATGGGAGGAAACAGCCTTAAAAGCGGAGAAACTTGGCGCCAGGGTTTTGCTCTGCCGTTTCGGGATCGTTCTCGGCAAAAGCGGGGGGGCCCTCGGGGAAATGATTCCCCTTTTCCGTAAAGGTCTCGGGAGCCGATTGGGAAGCGGCGAGCAATGGTTTTCGTGGATTCACCAGAGGGATCTCATCCGTATAACCCTTTTTCTCATGGATAGGGAAGATCTTTCCGGACCTTTTAACTGTACTGCTCCAGAACCTGTAACAAACTGGGATTTAACGACAATTCTTGCAGAGGTATTGGGGAAGCCAACTTTCCTGCCGGCTGTACCCGGGTTTGTCATCAAACTGATGAAAGGCGAATTCGGCTCAGTCCTGCTTCAAGGACAGAAAGTATTTCCCGGGAAATTACTGGAAGCCGGATTTCAATTCGATTTTCCCGGCTTGAAGAGGGCACTCAGGGATCTCATGTGAAACTTCGTTTCGAAATTGGAAACTGGAAATTTGAAATTGGATACGGACCACCCCTGAAACCTGAACACTGAAACCTTGTTGAGAAACTTCTTTCTCGATTTGACTGCCCGTCATGCTGGGGCACTCACCCTTGCTTGTGGGGAGAATCCCACAAAGGGGGGTCTCCGGCCCTTTCGGAAATAACGATTTCTACATTCCAGGGTCCTTGATGAGAACAGTCTGTTTCCCGTAATCGGCAGGCATTTCTTCTGCATGCGGGACAGTCCGGGTCTGCACAGGCATCCAGATGCACAAGAACGCCGGCTCTCCCATCGTACGCGCCCTCCATGATCGCTTCCACTTCCTCGGCCTCCCGGTGCGCTTCCTCAAGCGTGAAGGTCCTGGGAAGGATCAGGTGAAGATCCACATGGATAAAAGCCCCT
>DUZB01000145.1 GCA_013349725.1 Deltaproteobacteria bacterium
AGTAAGGCGCAGGCCGAAGAGAAATTGTTGCTTTTGTGGTTTTTTTGAAATTTTATCAATTTTTTTCAAAAAAGATTATAGCTTATGTCGAATATCCAGGAAACGATTTCAGCGATTGACTTGCGATAGTTTTTCTGATAATTTAATTGTTTATCATAATTCCTGGAGGAACGCTGTAATGGACTACAAAGAGACATTGAATCTACCTAAAACCAAATTCCCCATGAAAGCCAACCTGGTCCAAAGGGAACCCGAGATCCTTGAAAGCTGGGAAAAGATTGATCTTTACGGGATCATCCGGCAAGCTTCCCTTGGGCGCAAACGGTATATGCTTCACGATGGCCCCCCCTACGCCAACGGCAATATCCACATGGGTACGGCGTTCAACAAGATCCTGAAAGATATTATTATTAAATCCAAACAGATGGCTGGCTTTGACACGCCTTACGTCCCCGGCTGGGACTGCCACGGCCTTCCCATTGAACATAAAGTGGACGGGGAACTGGGCGAGAGGAAAAAGGAGATGTCTATCGCGGAGATCAGGGGATTCTGCCGCCGCTATGCCGAAAAATATATCGACATCCAGCGAAATGAATTCAAACGCCTTGGCGTATTTGGCGAATGGAACAGACCTTACCTCACCATGAATTTCCCCTACGAAGCCACCATCGTAAGAGAATTCGGCAAGTTTGCCCTCAATGGCAGTCTCGTGCGGAGCAAAAAACCGATCTACTGGTGCGTTTCCTGCAAAACCGCCCTTGCCGAGGCGGAAGTGGAATACGAGGGACACACATCGCCATCCATCTTTGTAAAGTTCCCCATGATTTCCAACCTGGAAACGCTTCTCCCAACCCTGAAAGGAAAAAAGGTTTTTGTTGCCATCTGGACCACAACTCCGTGGACCCTGCCGGCCAACCTGGCCATCGCCCTCCATCCCGATCTGGAATACGTAGCGGTGGATACGGGCAATGATGAAGTCATGATTCTGGCCGAGGGACTTCTTCACGTGTGTATGGACATTTTCGGGATCGATTCCTATGAAATTCTTGGATCACTTAACCCCGTCGATCTTGAGAACCTGGAGGCAAAACATCCACTCTATGACAGGCCATCCAGAATCGTTCTTGCACCCTATGTAACGCTGGAAGCGGGAACGGGCTGCGTACACACCGCCCCGGGACATGGCCGGGAAGACTACGAGACAGGGCTTAAATACGGTCTGGAGGCTTATTCCCCCCTGGACGACTCCGGATGTTTTACCCCGGAAGTGGAATTCTTTGCCGGAATGCAGGTCTTTGAAGCCAACAGGAAAGTAAACGACAAGTTGCAGGAACTGGGCGCCCTTATCAATGAGCAGAAAATCACCCACGAATATCCCCACTGCTGGAGATGCAAACAACCGGTCATTTTTCGATCGACAAAACAGTGGTTTATCTCCATGGAAAAAACCGGGCTGAGGAAAGACGCCCTGGAGGCCATCAAGACGGTTTCCTGGTTTCCTTCATGGGGAGAGGACCGCATTTCGGGCATGATTGCCAAGCGGCCCGACTGGTGCATCTCCCGGCAACGAAGCTGGGGGGTTCCCATTACCGTATTCTTCTGTTCCGAATGCGATGAGGTGATCATTTCCCAGGAGATCATTGATCACGTGGCGGAAATGGTCGAGAAATCGGGGGCGGATATCTGGTTCACCCAATCCGTGGAAGACCTTCTGCCTGAAGGAACGAGCTGCCCCAAATGCGGGTCAAAAAAATTCCGCAAGGAAACGGATATCCTGGATGTCTGGTTTGATTCCGGCGTGAGTTATGCGGCAGTGATGGAGAACAGGCCCTATTTGGACAGCCCTGCGGATCTTTATCTGGAAGGAAGCGACCAGCACCGGGGATGGTTTCACAGCTCTCTTTTGTGCTCTGTGGGAACTCGGAAAGAGGCTCCCTACAGGAGTGTCCTGACCCATGGCTTTGTGGTAGACGGCGCCGGAAAAGCCATGCATAAATCGGCGGGCAATGTGATTGCTCCCGAGAAACTGATCAAAAAATACGGGGCGGAGATCCTGCGGTTGTGGGTTGCCGGAGAGGACTACCGGGACAACATTCGCCTCTCAACCGAAATTCTTCAGCGCCTGACCGAAGCCTACCGGCGGATTCGAAATACCTGCCGTTACCTGCTTGGAAACCTGAGTGATTTTGACCCGGAAACCGATAGGGTGGGCTATTTGGAGATGGAGGAACTGGATCTGTGGGCACTCAACAGTTTGCAGCAGTTAAGCAAGCGCGTCCAACGCGCTTATGATAGTTTTGAATTCCATCCGGTCTACCACGATCTTCACAATTTCTGCGTACTTGACCTGTCTTCCTTTTACCTCGATATTATAAAGGACAGGTTATACACATCGCCGCCCAAATCCATGGCACGCCGCAGCGCGCAGACGGCGATGAACGAAATCCTGGAAGTCCTGGTGCGGCTCATGGCCCCGGTCCTGTCTTTTACAGCGGATGAAATCTGGCAATACATGAAGGGGAAACGCCCGTTGAGCATTCATGCCGACACCTTCCTTCCTCCCAATAAAGAATGCCTGGATCCGGAACTGATGGAACGATGGGCCCGAATCATTTCGGTTCGGAAAGAAGTTACAAAAGCCCTCGAATTTGCCAGAAAAGAAAAGATTATAGGACATCCCCTGGATGCCCTGGTTGTCCTGGGCCTCCCCGCTCCTCTCATGGAAGCCCTGTCACCATACGGGGATCAGCTCAGGTCCATCTTTATTGTTTCCGAGGTAACCCTTGCGACACCTGACCAGGTGGAAAACGGTTTTGAAAGCGAAGAGATCCCCGGGATGCTCATCGGCGTATCCCCTTCAAAAGATCCTAAATGTGAAAGGTGCTGGATTCGTGAGCCTTCCGTGGGCCAAAACGATGAACATCCAACCATATGCAAACGATGCCTGAACGTGTTAGACGAAATTACCTCTGGTTGATCCTGCCCGCCCTTGGGGTGGTGATTTTTGATCAACTTACCAAACAGATCATCATCAAGAGTCTGACCATCTACGAAACCGTACCGGTTATCCAGGGCTTTTTTAATCTTGTCCATGTGAGAAACAAGGGTATGGCGTTTGGGATCATGAACGATGCGAAATCAAACTCCGGAACGTGGCTGCTTCTGGCTATGAGTTCCGTCGCTATTGTTCTTCTCCTGGTT
>DUZB01000256.1 GCA_013349725.1 Deltaproteobacteria bacterium
ACCCGGTTTGGAATCCTTACCGATTCCATAACCACCCCGGTCATCATCGGATTTATTCTTCTGGGGGGTTTCCAATATGTGGATCAGCTCGCCCGCAGCTTCCAATTAGGGCCTATTTTTACGGGACTGGTTTTTGCCGGGTTACTCCTTTTTGCCTCTCAGATAATGGATCTCCCTTTCTCCATCTACCAAACCTTCGTCCTTGAAGAAAAATATGGATTCAACAAAACAACCCCGAAAACTTTTATCCTGGATATCCTGAAAAGTTGGGGCCTCGTTGTCGTGCTGGGAAGCATTCTTTTTTCAGGAATTTTAGGGTTTTTTCAATATGCTGGTCCTCTGGCATGGCTGTACTGCTGGATCGCCCTCACCCTTTTTCAACTGTTTCTCCTCTTTATTGCCCCGGTTGTGATCATGCCGATTTTCAATAAATTCGTGCCCCTGGAAGAGGGCGAGTTGAAAACCGCTATCCGTGAATATGCGGAAGAACAGGGATTTAAAATGAAGGGGATTTTCTCCATGGACGGTTCGAAACGGTCCACCAAATCCAACGCCTTTTTTACCGGTTTCGGCAGATTCAGAAGGATCGTTCTCTTTGATACCCTGATTGAAAAGCACTCCGTTGATGAACTGGTTTCCATCCTTGCCCACGAGATAGGGCATTACCGGAAAAAGCATATTTTCAAATCGNTCTTGATATCCATCCTGACAACAGGACTGATGTTCTTTATCCTTTCCCTGTTCATCAACAATAAAGATCTTTTTGCCGCATTTCAGATGCAGGAAACATCGATTTATGCGAGTCTCTTCTTCTTTGGATTTCTTTATGCGCCCATTGAGACGGTTGTTGGGATTTNAGGGAACATCCTTTCTCGAAGACATGAGTACGAAGCAGATGCATACGCCATAAAGACCACGCACAAGCCCCAGGCCATGATTACGGCCTTGAAAAAATTGAGCGTGGACAATCTTTCAAACCTGACTCCTCATCCCTTGAAAGTTTTCCTTGGCTACAGCCACCCGCCTGTTCTCGAGAGGATCAGGGCTATAGACCATATATAAAGTATCACATTAGTCAGCGATGAACCATATCCTTAAAAAGGTCACGGAGACCGCCCTGCGATATCGCATGTTCGAAAAGGATGACCGGGTAGTGGTTGGGGTTTCAGGCGGGGCAGATTCCGTCTGTCTCTTGCATGTGCTCCACGAACTGCGCAAAGCGCTCAGGATTGATCTGATTGTGTGCCATTTTGACCATGGCTTGCGACCTGGTGAGGATGGAGAAGAAACCCGGTTTGTTCAAATGCTTGCAGAATCTTTTAGCCTGCCTTTTGCAACGGAAAAAGCAAGGGGAGAACTCAGTGCCGAGGGACGCTCCATGGAAGAAACGGCCCGGGACTTGAGATACGCTTTCTTTACAGACAGGATGCATCATTTTTCCGCGCAGAAGATTGCCGTTGGTCACACCCTCGATGATCAGGCCGAAACGGTCATCATGAGGTTGCTCAGGGGAAGTGGAACATCCGGTCTTTCGGGCATTCCGCCCGTCAGGGATGGGGTTATCGTACGACCTCTTATTGAACTGGGAAGAGAAGAGATCGTGGAATACCTTTCGCGAACAGGAATGAGATATGTCACGGACTCCTCCAATCTGGACACAACCCCGTTAAGAAATGAAATCCGCCTGAACATTCTTCCTCTTTTAAAGAAGCGACAGCCGGGACTCGTGAAAATTCTGGGGAAGACTGCCGCGATACTGAAAGAAGAAAGGGAGTGGATGGAAACGGAAGCAAGAGAGTGGATAAACCTGCAGGGTCAGGTGGGACTGCACCGGGAAATCACCATTCCACTGCCGGAATTCAACCAACTGAACGAAGCCAAGAAAAAGCATGTTATCCGGGAGGCCTTAAGGACATCGGGGGGCAGCCTGAGCAGAATAAGCAGCGAACATATCGAGGCGGTAAAAAGGGGCGCACAGGGAGAAAATCCCCATGCCCGGATACCTCTTCCGGGGGCACAGTCTTTCAGAAGGGTATATGAACGTCTGGTCTTTTCATCAGAAAAAGAGAAAAAGACAGGGGATTTTTTCCTCCTGATCGACAAACCNGGGCTATTTCGTNTGAAGGAACCNCCCTGTACCATCCACATTGCCGAGTATCGTCGTACGGTTTCNGAACCGACCATGGGTTCTTCAAGAACAGCGCTTTTTGACGCAGATCGGATTACCTATCCTCTGACTGTCCGGAATGTCAGGCAGGGAGACCGTTTTATCCCTCTTGGCATGAACGGGCATAAGAAGCTGAAGAATTTTTTCATCGACAGCAAAATTCCCGCTGAAGAAAGAAGAACGATCCCGATTCTTTTGACAGGCAATCAGATCATGTGGGTGTGCGGTCTTCGCATGGATGACCGTTTCAAGGTGAAACCCGACACGGAAAAAGTCTTGAAAGTGGCTATTCAGTATCCTATTCCAGACCTCAATACTCTGACAGGATCAACAGGATTAACGGGATAAAATAAAAAGGTTATAAGTATCCTGAAAATCACGTAAATCCTGTCAAAATAACCCGGTTAAAATGGTTCGCCACATCGAAATTGGACATCCATTAGTTTTCGTATTCTTGAAATATCAAATGCTTATGCCGGTAATAAGCGCCTACCAGACCGTTGTGCGCCACAAAATGTCCATTTTCCGTGTCTCAGAATGATGCGCAATAACGAGGTCTGTATTCAAAAAACCGGGTAAGAATGGAGCCATGACCATCTTTTCGCAAGAGCAGGAACCTGTAGTTGTCCCTATCGACGGAACTCTTGATCTTCACACCTTTTCCCCGAAAGATGTTCCTTCACTGGTGGACGAATATATCCGTGCCGCCATGGAAGAAGGCATCTATGATATAACGATTGTCCACGGAAAAGGGAAAGGGGTTCTTCGAAGGATGGTCCATTCCAGACTCGAAAAAAACAGCCATGTAGTCGATTTTGGGCTGGACACAGGTCCTTCGGGATGGGGCGCCACAACCGTTCGCCTCAAAAAGCCTTGAGAGACGGCAGACAAAGTCATCACTTTTTTACCGTTTTTCCGTTTGGTTCTACCTTATTCAAAAACCCTGGCACGAATGGAGTCATAAGGTCTCTTTTGCTGCCGCATCTTGGATAAAGCTCCTCCACACGTGGCAGAGGTCCTTATTTGCT
>DUZB01000368.1 GCA_013349725.1 Deltaproteobacteria bacterium
TCCTTCTGCGCCGGATGAAAATTGTTGCGGGGAAACGGCCAGGAAGAAAGCGGCTGAAGATGGATGCGGTGTAAAAGGAAGGCGGGGATCAAGGAGGAAACTCTTCATAGATGCAGGGCCTTCCTGCTTTTCAGCGGGATCGGATCAAGACAGAACTCTCAAGCTCCTACCTGGTTCTTTTGCTCTAAAGTGGGACGAGAGAACCGCTAACCGTCAACTGGCAACCGGAAACAAAAGTTCTTTTCAGAGTCGGGCCTTTGCCATGGGCAGAAAAGGAGAGTTTGTATATTCTGACACAAATGCCTTCAGGGTTTCTTTCGCCTTGTCATCTTGTTTATTCTGCCTGTATACACGGGCCAGATTATACATGGCAATCTCTCTGAAGGGGGTATCAGGCGATCCCACCAGGGCGCTGAGTATACCGATAGATTTTTCAAGGTTTCCCTTGGCTTCAAAGTTCGCCGCGAGGGCCAGATCGTTGAGGGCGCTGTATTCCTTGTCTCCTTTGACTTTTTCGGCGAATTTTTCATACGAAACGATGGCATCCTCATACTGCTTCTGACTGAATTTGAGGTGACCTATCTGTGGGTATGCAAGCAGGGCAGCCTTTGAAAAACTGTATTCGTTGATGACTTCCTGAAAAAGCTTTTCCGCCTTGGCTTTTTCTTCGTCGGGGATATCCGGTTTGTCGCTTCCCGCGAGGATGTCGTATGCTGTATTATAGGCCTCAAGCCCTTTTTTGTTAACATGGGTGATATATCCGAAAACAGCCAGATATCCAACTGCAATCACGGCAAGCCCTATCCCGAAGAATTTGAACTCCTTCACATGGTCGTTAAAGAAATTCACGCCCTTTGAAGAAATCGTCTGAAACTCATCCGGAGCCTTTAATAACTCTTTTCTGGAAATTTTTTTCTTGGCCACGTAAAACCCTCCCTTATGTTCGCTTCAGATAACAGATGCCCCCATTTCAGTCAAGTCAAAAGAATAAGCGCGAAAAGAAAGCTTGTTTTTTATCCCCTGAAAAACGATAATTCGCCCCTATCAGATCACCTTTCACCTTTCAGCTTTCAGCTTTCAACTTTGAGCTTCCAGCTCTTCCGGGTTATCCGGGTCAGGAGTTTCTGTCGCACGTGGACGCCTTTCTGGAATATCTCAGTTCGCTGCCGAATACGCTCATCTATATTCTGCTGGGAATAAGCGCATTTGTGGAAAATGTTTTTCCCCCTATCCCCGGCGACACCATTACGGCCTTTGGCGCTTTCCTGGTGGGAACACAAAGACTGAGCTTTTTGGGCGTTTACATTTCTACAACCGTTGGAAGCCTGTGTGGTTTCATGACGCTTTTCTGGATAGGCAGCATCCTTGGAAGAAAATTTTTCATTGAAAAAAATTACCGATTTTTCAAAGCGGCGGATATCCTTAAGGCGGAGGAATGGTTCCGTAAATACGGCTATTTTCTCGTTTTGCTCAACCGGTTCTTCCCGGGAATTCGATCCGTCATCTCTCTGGCGGGAGGCATTTCCGAACTGAAGCCTGTTCCAACCACTCTTCTTGCCCTGGTCAGCGCCTCCGTGTGGAACCTCTTGTGGATACTGGCCGGTTATTTCCTGGGAACAAACTGGGAGACTGCGAAAGAAAAATTTTCCGTCCTGGTGTTCCGTTACAATATGGGCGCCTTCATAGTACTGGCTGTAATTGTGGGTGTCATTATCATACTTGCCATCAGAAAAAGACGCAAAAAATAAAACCTGTAGTCCCGGATCCAAAATCCTAAACCGTTCTTTTTGTCTCCTCTCTGATCCAGTCCAGGAATGGCCCGTGACCATCAGCAATCGGAAGGCTCACAATACAGGGAAGTTCATAGCTGTGCATGGCCTTGACCTTTTCAATCAGCTCGGAAACCAGGACAGTTTTTGTCTTGGCGATAAGCACGGCTTCCGGTTCCTCTTGCATCTGACCGCCCCACCAGTAAATGGAATGGATGTTGTCGAAAATATTGACGGATGCCGCCAGCCTTTCCTCGACCAGTTTCCTCCCTATGGTTTTAGCCTCTTCAGCACTTCCGACCGTTATGTAGATGAGCGTTGTTTCTTTGTTCATCGCTTTTTTCCTCTCATGTGAAACTTCAGTTAAATTGAACCGCTAAGATTTTAGCGATCTTTGCGTCTTGAGCGAAGCGGGCGGTTAAAAGTTGAGGGAAACCTGGTTTGAGAAGTTTCTGTCGTTCTCTGCGCCTTTGCGACTCTGCGCGAGATCCAAAACTGTTTTTCAAACGCATGGGACAAAATATTTGAAATATTCCCGTGACTGTGTTATGGGGTTCTCTATTGTTTTTTTGTAACATTTTTCTCAAGCTGGGGTATAGGGCAAATTTCTTGAAAGGAGATTTAAGATGACAGCAAAGTTAATAAAAGGAACCGAAATCAGGGAGCAGATCCTTGAAGAAATCGAAAAGGAAGTAAAAGAGCTCAAGGCAAAGTACGGGAAAGTTCCCGGCCTTGTGACGATCCTTGTGGGGGAAAGTCCGGCATCCATATCCTATGTGACGCTCAAGATCCAGACTGCCAACCGAGTAGGCTTTCATGAAATCCAGGACAATCAGTCCGTGGATATCCCCGAAGCAGACCTTCTCGCACTGATCGACAAGTACAACAAAGATGACTCCATCAACGGGATACTGGTACAGTTGCCCCTGCCCAAGCAGATCAATGAGAAAAAGGTGCTCAATGCCATCGACCCGGACAAAGACGTGGACGGCTTTCACCCCGTCAACGTGGGAAGGCTCATGATAGGCGGATCTGAAGTCAAGTTCCCGCCCTGTACACCGGCAGGTATTCAGGAGATGATCATCCGGGCGGGAGTGGAAACCAGCGGCGCTGAAGTGGTTGTGGTGGGCCGTTCCAATATCGTTGGNAAGCCGATCGCCAANATGATGCTTCAAAAGGGCCCTGGCGCCAATTCCACNGTTACCGTGGTTCATACCCGCACGAAGGATATGGCATCCCACTGTAAGCGCGCCGACATCCTTATCGTTGCAGCGGGTGTCCCGGATCTTGTCAAACCCGAATGGATCAAACCGGGCGCGTGCGTCATTGATGTGGGCGTGAACAGGGTCGGAGAAAAAATCAGTGAAAAAACCGGCAAGAAAATCGCCATCCTCAAAGGCGA
>DUZB01000179.1 GCA_013349725.1 Deltaproteobacteria bacterium
AAGAATTAAATTTCAGGGGCCGGCTCGCCACTACCTGGGAGGTCCTGGAGGAAGCGTATTTTTATATCCATGACAACGCCGGAATTCAGGGGAAAAAGGCGGGGAATGCCCAGGATGTGGTTCATATAATTCAAGGAGCCATGGAAGACAAAACCCTTCCGGATCCGGAATTGCGAGCTACTCTCGATCGAATCAAGGCGGTTGCAATCATCCCTCCGAATATTTATGAAACCGTCCGGATAGAAAACAGCGAGAAAGAAAAAAAGACAACGAAAATTACGGTTCACGCCCCGGCCCGTATTAAGCTGACTCTGTCGGAAGTGGATCAGGACCTTTTCAGCAATCTTTCAAAGCTTTTTGGAAAAGATTACTTTGCATCGTTTGATGGTGTGCCCTTCCTGCATATGGAACCTCAGGCAGATGAGAAGATACGCTCTGCCTATGCAAAGGAGATCCTTCCTGCCATCGAGCACAATCCCGTGCTGATTTTCCATCTGAGACCGGGCGTTAAATTCCACGACGGACACGTTTTTGATGCCGGAGATGTGAAATTCACCTATGACGCCATTATGGATCCGGCAAATCTTTCTCCCAGGACGTCCGATTACGAACCGGTGAAACAGGTGCAGGTGATGGATCCACTGACCGTTCGAATCGTTTACAAAAGGCTTTATTCCCAGGCATTGGGGACATGGGGGATGGGCATCCTGCCGGAACACCTGCTGAACCGGAACGTACTCTTAAAGGAGGCGGAGGATTCGGGTGCACCTCTGGATAAAATTTCTATTCGACAGAGCGGTTTCAACCGGCATCCGATCGGATGCGGGCCGTTTTTTTTCGAGGAATGGAAGTCCGATCAATTCATCGCGCTGTCCGGATTCGATCGCTACTGGGAAGGCCCCCCCCACTACCGGAAATTCTTTCTACGGATTGTGCCCGATCTTCTGACCCAGGAGATGGAATTTTACTCCGGAACCCTGGACAGTTATGATGTTCAGCCCCATCAGGTGGAACGGCTGGAAAAAGATGAGAGGTTTCAATGTTTTTCAGGCACTTCCTTCGGGTATTCCTATATCGGGTACAATATGCGAAGGGCGCCTTTTGATGATATGAGGGTGCGAAGAGCCCTGAGTATGGCCATAGACGTGAACAAAATTATCGATTATGTACTCTATAAGCAGGCAGAAAGAATCACCGGCCCATTTGTCAAGCAGACCGATTATTATGACCACAACATCCCGCCGATTCCCTATGATCCCAAAGGGGCCCTCAAATTATTAGAAGAAGCGGGGTGGCGTCGGAACGCCCAGGGGTGGCTGGAAAAGAACGGAAAACGACTCGCTTTCACGCTCATTACCAACAGCGGAAATGACATCCGGAAGGCGGTTCTGGCCATTGCCCAGGATAGCTGGAAGCAGATCGGCATTGACGTACGAACAGACATGCTTGAATGGTCGGTCTTTATCCAGGAGCGGGTGGACAAGGCCGATTTTGATGCGGTCATCCTGGGTTGGGTCATGGGGATAGAACCGGATCTTTACCAGATATGGCATTCCTCCCAGACGCATCCCTATCAGTTGAATTTTGTGGGATTCAAGAATAAAGAAGCGGATGAGCTGATCGTGAAAATACGGCAGGAATACAATCATGAAAAGCAGGTGCAGTACTGCCGCAGGCTTCATGAAATTATTGCTCGGGAGCAGCCCTACACCTTTTTGTATGTGGGGAAATGGACTGCCGTTCTGGATAAAAGAATTCTCATCAAGGATCTGGACAAGGATGGTGGCATGCTGTACAGAAAAATCAAACCCACCAAGACAGGAAATTACACCTTCCATTTCAACCGCTGGATGAAGGTTCCTGAAATGCCGGAGCTTACGCCCGGAAACTAACGGTTTCCGGTTTACAGTTTCCGGTTTGCAGTTTACAGCGTTTTTAACCGTCAACCGTCAACAGGAAACCGCTTTTATTATGTTTTCTTTCATAGGACGAAGTATCATTCAAAAGACGATCACGCTTTTTTTTGTATCCGTGGTCTCTTTTCTTATCATTCACCTGGCGCCGGGCGAGCCGAGTCAGGTGGACCCATTGAATCCCAAATTTACCCCGGAAATGGTGGAGCGGTTCAAAAAAGAATTTCATCTGGATAAGCCATTGTATATGCAGTACATTTATTTTTATAAGGGGCTTTTTACGGGAAAAACCGTCTCCTGGAAGGACAACCAGTCCGTCCTTCTTAAGATATGGGAACGTTTTCTGAACAGCCTTCCTCTCTTTATCGTGGGAACCATTCTCACATGGACGCTGTCGTTTCCGGTAGGTATTCGTTCCGCCATTTTCAGGGGGGGCATCTATGACAGGAGCGCCACTTTCCTGGCCTATCTGCTCATTTCCATCCCGGGGTTTTTCTTCGCCTACATCCTGATTATCCTGACGGTAACCGTACTTCATGTCCCGGTCATCGGAATGGAGACATTCGGACTGAGTGCCTATTCGTGGCCACCTGTCTTTATGGATCGCATCTGGCATCTTTTGATTCCCTCCGTACTGGGCGCCACGGGCGGCATTGCGGTCCTCTCCAGATATGTTCGGAGCCAGATGCTTGAGGTGGAAGGCCAGGACTATGTACGTACCGCAAGGGCAAAAGGGCTTTCTTCCGAACAGGTGCACTACAAACATGCCCTTAGGAACGCCCTGCTGCCGTTTGTGACCATGTTTGGACTGATTCTNCCCGGTTTGATCGGCGGATCGGTGATCATCGAATCCATTTTTTCATGGCCCGGAATGGGAAGAATGGCTTATGAGGCCATCCTGGCAAGGGATTACCCTATTATTCTTACCGTGAACTTTATTTCGGCCGTACTGGTTCTTGCGGGAACCTTTCTTTCGGATCTTCTTTACCTCGTTGTAGATCCCAGGATCCGATTATGACCTCTGCTGCGGAAAACATACTGGAACGTCCTGAAACCGCCAGGCGCACAAGGCTGCAGGAGCTGTGGCTTCTTTTTAAGGAAAACAGGCTGGCAATCCTGGGCCTGGTGATCTTTGTTCTTTTTTTCTCTACAGCCGTTGTCGGCGTGATCCTCACTTCGGGAGAGGACCCCGTTTTCGATCCTGCCCTGATCCGATTGCAGGAAAAACTCCTTCCACCGTTA
>DUZB01000337.1 GCA_013349725.1 Deltaproteobacteria bacterium
AAAACGGATAAGTACAGACGGATCGCGGCTGCAAGCCGCTCCCACAGCCAGGCGCCTGTGAAACCCGTGATGGTGTATGGGGGTCAAGTCTACGCTTGACTCATGTTTTGTAATGCTGTAAAAAAAGCTTAAATTGGAAAACGCTACACAGACACAAGGTATAGTAAGTGCAAAAATTCGCTTTGAGGTTCCAACCAGTTGACTGATCTTGAAAGTATCACAAAGAATTCATAGCATCAAAAACCTGGGAAAGATGGGGATGTTCTTGATATATTGACATGCGGCAACCGTGAACGGCCGCCCGGATCTCTTAGCGCTCCATGCGCTTTTCGTTTAGATTCCCAGGTAGGCTTCCATCACATGTTTGTTACTCATCAGTTCCTCTCCGCTTCCCTCGAGCACGACCCTTCCGTTTTCCAAAACATAGGCCCGATGGCACATGCCCAAGGTCTGTTTGACGTTCTGCTCCACCAGGAGGATGGTTACCCCTTCTTCATTGATCCTCTTGAATATGCGAAAAATGTCTGAACCAGAATGGGAGCAAGCCCTAAAGAAGGCTCATCAAACATCATGAGCCTGGGAAGGCTCATCAACCCTCTGCCCACGGCAAGCATCTGTTGCTCTCCCCCGCTGAGCGTGCCGGCCATCTGTTTCATGCGTTCCTTCAATCGCGGGAAGAGTTCATAAACATAGGCCATGGTGTCGCCACGCTTCTTCTTGGCATCGCCGTGGAGGGTTCCCATGATCAGATTTTCTTCCACGCTCATGTCAGGGAAAAGACGCCTTCCTTCGGGCACATGGACGATGCCGTATTCGATGACTTTGTGGGCGGGGACATGATCGATACGTGTTCCCTCAAATTCAATAGAACCTTTTCTGGGGGTAAGCAGCGAGGAGATGGCCCGGATGGTGGTGGATTTGCCCGCTCCGTTGGCGCCGATAAGGACCAGGATTTCCTTTTCTTTTACTTCAAACGAGACGTCCCAGAGGACCTGCAGGTCGCCGTAAAAGATGTCGATTCCGTTAACCTTGAGCATATTCTTCTCCCAGATAGGCTTGGATAACCAGTCCATTTTTCGCCACTTCCTTCGGGTTGCCTTCTGCAATGGTCTGGCCGAAATTGATCGCATGGATGCGATCGGATATGGTCATAATGAGCTTCATAATATGCTCGATAATCAAAATAGTGATCCCGCTTTCTCTCATTTTTTTGATCAGTTCAATGGCTTCGTCCAATTCAGAAGGGTTCAGGCCGGCCGCAGTCTCGTCCAAGAGCAGGAGTTCCGGGTCGGTGGCCAGCGCACGGGCAATTTCGAGCCTTTTTCTCCCGCCGATGGGAAGGCTTTTCGCCAATTTGTCTTTATCCCGGGTCAGGCTGCAGAACTTCAGCACCTCTTCCGCCTTCTTCTTCGCCTTAGCGATGGTCTTCACGCGACAAAAGGCCGATGCCGTTACGTTCTCAAGGACGGTCATCCTCGCCAGAGGCTTTACCACCTGAAAGGTTCGCCCGATGCCCAAATGGCAAATCTGNTGGGTCTTGAGATTTGTGATGCGTTTTCCTTTGAAGAAAATGTCTCCCGATGTGATGGGAAAATAGTGATTGATACAGTTAAAAGTGGTCGTCTTTCCCGAGCCGTTTGGCCCGATGAGGCCGAAAATTTCGCCCTTCTCCACCTTGAAACTCACCTGGTTTACAGCCACGAGACCGCCAAAGGTTTTTGTGAGACCTTGTAATTCAAGGAGTGCCATTGCTTTTGTTTGCCTCCTTTCAGTGCGATTCCCGCATGCGGAATACGTTTCTTTTGATTTTTTTCCAGTCTCCCACCACACCGTTTGCCAGGAACAGGATCACGAAAATGACCAACAGACCGAAAACCAGGGCGTGCCCCTGGCTGACCCATTTGGGCGCCAGACCAAAAAAAGAACTCCTGAAGGTTTCCTGCAGTCCCACCATGATAAAGGCCCCGACGGCAGGCCCCCAGATGGTCGCTACCCCACCCACAATGCCCACAAGAATGGCCATAATGGAGATGAAGTGGAGGGAAAAAACGACGTCAGGGTCGATAAAGCCCATGTAATTCATATAAAACGCGCCGGCCATCCCTGTAAAAAAAGCGCTCACCAGGAGCGAGATGTTTTTGTACAGGGTGGTGTTGATGCCCATGGAAGCCGCGGCATCCTGATCCTCTCTGATGGAGACAAAATAGTACCCCCATTTGCTTTTCATGATCACATGGATGACCCAGATACAGAGGGCGGCCAGGCCCAGGGCGATATAATAGTAGGGCACTTTGCTTCGAAAATCTTGAATGATCAGAATCCCCACCATCCCATCTGTAAGTTCTTCCCAGTTGACGGCAATCAGCCTGAAAATTTCACCCCCGGCCAATGTTGCCAGGGCAAAATATGGACCTCGAAGCCTGAAACAGACCCAGCCCACGAAAAGCGCGATGAGCATGGCCGTAATGCCGCCGAACATCATACCCCACCATGCGGACATTTCCAGTTTTGTGACAAATATCCCTGCTGTATACGCCCCAACCCCAAAGAAGATGGCATGGCCGAAGGAAACCTGTCCGGTATAACCCGCAAGAAGATTCCAGGAGGAGCCGATGACAACCCACATGAGTGTTATGATCATCAGATGCTGGTAATAGTCTGATGGCACAATAAAGGGAAAGATGAGAAAAAAGATTCCCAAAAGGACCCAATAGAGCTTCTGCTTTTTCATTTTTTTCCCCTATATTTTCGTCAACCGTTTCAGGCCGCCTGGCAAAAAGATCAGGACCAGAATGAATATCACGAACCCAACCATTTCCCTGTATCCCATGCCGATATAAGTGGCGCCCATGGACTCGGCAATTCCTAAAAGGATGCCTCCGAAAATGGCCCCTACCGTGCTTCCCAGGCCCCCCAATATGGTGATCACAAAGGCCTTTAGGGTAAAGGGACCGCCGATATCGGGAAAGAGATAGTAGATGGGGATCAGCAGTGTTCCGGCTGCCGCCACGAGGGCGGAACCGATCCCGAAGGTGATAATCGTGATCCGGCTGCTGTTTACGCCCATGAGGGTAGCCGCATCTTTATCCTGGGCCGTAGCGCGGATGCACCGGCCCAAATCCGTCTTCAACAGAAACCA
>DUZB01000205.1 GCA_013349725.1 Deltaproteobacteria bacterium
GTATTTCCGGTAAGCATGGTCCCTCAGCTTGATGGTCAATTCCTTGGGGGACAGAGGCCTTCCGATGGCGTTGGCGGGACAATTGTCTGTACAACGCCCGCATTCGGTGCAGGTGTAAAAATCGAGGAGCTGCTTCCACGTGAATTCTTCCAGTTTTTCGACGCCTAAACTTTCCAGTTCGAAAATATCTTCCACCCCGTACCTGGCCGGTTTGACAGCCCCTTTCCGGAGGTTATGAAAGAACACATTGGGAAGAGCCGTGATAATGTGGAAATGTTTGGAGAGGGGAAGCAGATTCAGGAAAAGAAAAAAGGCCAGAATATGAAGCCAGTAACTGGAGCGGAGTATCCCCGAGAGTGCCTGCGGACTGTTTTCGGGCAGAAAAAGCATCCCGATCCGTGCAGCGGGAAGCCATCCCCTTGGCTCGCCGCCCAGAAGAATTCCACTGCCCTCAAAAAGCATATCGGTGATCATGAGAAAGCTGATGAGTCCCAGAACCAGGTAGGCTTCGAAGGCGTGGCTCCCTGCATATCGCGCGGGTTTGACGATGGCGCGCCTGAGGATGGCCCAGATGCAGGCAAAAAGCACGATGATTTCAAAGAGGTCCTTTATGGTGTTGTAAAATGTGCCCAGAGGACTGTGCATCAGGGGACGAAAAATGGGAATGCCAAGCCCCTCGGTGACCAGGTCCAGGGAACGAAGTCCCAAGACGACAAAACCCCAGAATATCATAATATGTATGACTCCCGCCCACAGATAACGGGGCTGACGTTTCTGTATGAACCCAAAAGCGATGAGATCTTTGAAACGTCGTTTCCAATGGGAAAATCGGGGGTCCGCCTGGCCCGCCAGAAGGAGAGTAAGTCGGCTTCGAATGGTAATGGTAAAAACCGCCAAGGCTGCCACAACAATCAGCCACATGAGAACAAGCCCGGCGTATCCCTGACTGCCTCGCACGGCAAATTCGCTAAAAGAAACCATGATCATCTACTCCCTGCTCAATAGCTCGTCAGCTACTTATCGAAGGCTGCATGATAGAAACAACAAAAAACAAAACGCCAAGAAAGGTGCGCATTGTATCATCCCAGAAAAATCGTGCAACTCATTTCTATTTTGGTATCAGAAACCTGGCCCTCCGCGTCCGGATCTTTCTCTCGTTTCCACGCTGGAGCACCTGCCCGCCAATGCCGTTCCCCCGGTTTTTCCCTAACTCCGGGGATAGGAAAGCGAGAATGGGGGCATGGTGCCGATATGGCAGGCTATGGCAGGCGGGTGGGAACGAGAAACTCGCTGTCGTCCGCAATCAATAGTTCCCATTTGCTGCGAACGATTGGGGCATACCAGCACTGATATTTGGCGAACCGATTTTCTGTGAGAGCGGCTTGCAGCCGCGATGTGCTCTGAACGTGGCGGGAGTAGCCAAACGGGGAGACCAGACAGCCTCAGGCTGGAAACCCGCTGTCGCTGAAAAAACGGACGCGGAGCGTCCACCCCCCACCTGCAATGTTCAGGCCCTGCACCCAGGATTTGGCTTCATCCCAAGTTGTATCTTTGTCGGGACCGACCTTCCACTCAACTCCGGTATTCATGTTTCTTACAATTCCGTTGCCATAAAGTACAAATATCCCATCCCGTTTAATCTCACCAATAGACGCACCATTAGCAGAGTATCTCCTGGAATGAACATCATCAATGATGTCAATGGAGGTGACGGTTACATTATTTGAACCCTGGCCAAGCTTTAACACACCTTCGCCTCTGATAAACTCCCTATCATTCCATAATGCTCTTGCTTCATTCCCTGGCATTTTTATGCTGAAAGAGAATTCTCGTGGCTGATTATTGACTTGAATAGACGCGATGACAGGAAACGCTTGAAACTCTGGCGAATATTTCCCCAACTCCACTTTGGTGGTGGGAACGGTGTACGTCTGGTTCATTATCCCATCCAACTGCCGCCTGTAGATTTCCATTTCCGCTTCTTTTTCGGCCAGTATCTTGTTCCGGAGGGCCTTGTCTAACTTTTCAATTTCAGTCTCATAGCGCCGGGTCTGGTTGTCGTATCTTGAGTCAAGGTCTTTCAAGGCGCCGGCGAGACGTTCATTGTATTTGGCGCCCACATCGGCTAATTGTTGCTGCACGCTTTGATACTCCCGCATGGCATCGCCGATGGACAGGGTCTCCAGCTTCGTGGCCTGCAGGGATTCCCTTTTCTTGAGTTCTGCTTCCTCATCCAGCAGACGTGAATAGGTGCTTGCCAGCCCTTCTTTCCTTTCCTTCGCACTTTTTACTTCAGCCTGGCCGGCCAAAAAGCGGTCCTGCAATCTTTGTTCATAGTTTGACACAAACACGAAGTCGCCTGTGCCATAAATCTCGCCACCCCTGGGTCGCTGTTTGTGCCCCCTGGCGGCTGCATCACGACCAGGTTTCACGTCAACCGCGCGCTGGTCCAGAAGTAACCCGCCAAAACAGGCATCCATCACAAAAAAAGACGTGTTTGGCCGGGACCAGAGGGCATACATCGGCCTTGATCTGCTGCATGGAAATATTCCGGTGCATTCCGTCCCTCTCTAAAGAACCGTCATAAGGGATAAGGTATCCAAGCTCACGTTCACCCGTCTGGCTTGTCCTGGTTACGCCGTGCCCGGCAAAGTAAACAAACACGGCGTCTTAACGATCGGTATTAGCCAGTTCTCTCTGAAGGACCTTCATAATGTTGTCGCGGGTGGCTTCCCTGTTGTACAGGGTAATAATCCTGTCGAATTGGTAATCCTTCTGCAGCACGGTCTCCACCCCTTTGGCGTCTTTAACGGCATAAGACAGGTGGTCTTTCGGGGGCAGGTCTTTGTAAACGTCAATCCCGACGACTACGGCAATCATCCTGTTGTAAAGACGAATCCTGGAGGAGGAACCGGAATGGTCTTTCGCCACAACACTGATCCCCCGTGCTTTTGCCCGCTCGGGCGGTCGAACGATCGGTGTCGCCTGGGGTGGGTTTTCAGAACCTTGACTTTCATTCCCCTGAATCTTCTTTTCATTTGCCGGTTTACACTTTTCTCCGAAATGGGAAGTATTATAGGACTGAAAATAGGGTTCCGAAGCTGAAAATCGGATGCGGAAACTTGAAACT
>DUZB01000115.1 GCA_013349725.1 Deltaproteobacteria bacterium
TGTAACCGCCACGAAAAGCGACAGCGTCCCGATGGGATCAATGGTGGCGAACAGCATGATCGATTCACGGATGATTTCTTCCCACATAGTTCCTCAACGCGGGTACATCAGAAGTGGTTATAAACGCTGGTTCAGATGGTTATTGACAAGAACTGATGTCTCCTGCAATACGCAGAGGTGCGGAGAAGGATAGGCTTTTCTGCTCGTTCCCACGCTGGAGGGGAACGAGAAACCGTCAACTGGAAATAGTTTCATAGTCCCTTAATCATTCGGAAAGGTGTTTTTGAATCCTTTAATCATTCCATAGATCAAAAATCCAATGGTGCCGCCCACCAATCCTAAGGCGATGTACAGAACCACATTGGGCCACAATATGAACATAATAAATGAACCTCCTTCGACGTGAGCCTTTCGGCATTCTTTGCTGCAACAGAGCTGCTGGAAAAAGCCATGAACTTTTCACGATACAGGATACAACCCTTTGAATTTCAGGTTGCCATTGGCCCGCTTCATCCTGACCAGAAGGCGGACAAAATGGCTGTTGGTGATGTGGCAGAATAAGTAGACTTTTTCACGATCCAGCCGGAACCGGATGAATCCATAGGACAGTACACCAAATCGGGGGCCTTCGACTGCATCAACCACATCGGGAAAGATATTTATGATACGCCGAATGCTCTTCATCTGGATGGTCTCATCCCCTTTTATGCGGATAACATAGAAGATGCCCAGGGAGAAATACCATGTGTAGGCTAATATAAAAGCAATCATCCCTACCTGGAAAACGGATAGGACCCCGTTCTGAACCTTGGGCCACAGGAAAAACAGGGAGATCCCGGTCCACACAACAAGGAGAGCGTAAAAGACCACCAAAAAAAGAAATGGCGCCTCGTATTCGATTTCATGATGGACTGTTCCTGTCTTTCCCATTTTACTCTGCTTCTTCTCCAAAAGCGCCCCAAAAAAATTTTATCTCTTCCCCATCTGAGGATATGCTCAATAGAGTACGCTCGGCAGATAAAGGATGATCTGAGGAAAGACCATCACCAACACTACCCCCAACACCTGTATACCGATAAAAGGAACCGAAGACCTCCAGATATCCGTGGTGCTGATTTCGGGGGGGGCAACACCTTTCAAATAAAACAGGGCATAACCGAAGGGAGGAGAAAGAAAAGAAATCTGCAAATTGGTGGCAAACAAGACCCCGAACCATACCGGATCGAACCCCAGTTGACGCACAATGGGGCCGAAAATCGGGACACACAACATGATGATCCCAACCCAGTCTATAAAGCACCCCAGGAAAATCAGGATGAACTGCATGATGATCAAGATACCCCAGGGCCCAAGCCCGGAACCCAGAAGAAGGTCGGTCACAAACCGCCCCCCTCCGACCATAACGTACAGGCCGACGAAAACATTGGCGCCGAAAATGGTCCACATGACCATGGCCGACGATTTGAGAGTGCTTTCCGCAGCCTGAACAAGACCTTTCCAGGTGAGCTTCCGTTGAATAAGGGTCAGAATGATCGCCCCTGCAGCACCGACGCCGGCGGCCTCGGTGGGGGCGGCAATGCCGGTAAATATGGTCCCCAGAACCAGAAAAATGAGAATCCCCGGAGCAATGACTCGTACCAGAAGGCGCAGCTTTTTTGGGAGGGGCAATCTTTCCTCGATCGGAATTGGAGGTCCCAGGGACGGCTTGATATAACACCGTATCGTCACATACAGGATAAACATGCCTGCCAGCATAAAACCCGGCAAAATGGCCCCGGCATAAAGCCTCCCGATGGAACTGTTGTCCACCAGCCCATAAACGATGAGCATGACACTGGGTGGTATGAGAATGCCTAACGTTCCCCCCGCCAGGATGGAGCCGCAGGCAATGAACTTGTTATACTGTCGCTTCAACATCTGTGGCAACGCGATAACCCCCATGGTCACCTCGCTTGCGCCGATTACGCCCACCATGGCGGCCAGCAGTGTGCAGGCAACTATCGTGGCTGATGCGACCCCGCCTTTGAGAACCCCGAACCACTGGTAGACCAATTCATAGAGGTCCTCGATAATCCCTGAACGTTCCAGGATACAGGCCATGAAAATGAAAAGCGGTATGGCCGCTAACAGGTAGTTGGTCATCAAACCGAAAATCCTGGTGGGGACAATGTTCACTGCAGCAGCCCCCTGGAGGAAGGCCGTAAAAATGACCCCCACCGAACCACAGGCAAAAGCTACGGGAAGTCCCAGCCCCAGCAGGAAAAACAAGGAGCCAAACATCAATATGGTGATCCATTCGATACTCATACCATCTCCCTCCCCGTAATGGCCACATGCAGGTCGCGGATAAACCAGACCACCCCCTGCAGAAGCAGCATGAAGGCGCCGAAAGGCATCATGAATTTCACCGGATACATGGGAGGCGCCCAGTCCGTCAAAGAAAGTTCCCCGGGCACCGTAAATCCAAATAGAGTCCCTCCGCCAAGCATGGTCTGAGAACTCCAGAAGAAATTCCAGCTGGTCCAGAGCAGTGCCCCGGTGAAAGTAAAGAAGAAGATGGAGGTGAAAAGATCCAGAAATGCCCGAGTCCTTCTTGAGCGCGTGGAGTAGATCACGTCCACCCGCACATGGGCCCTGTGGTAATGGCAGTATCCCGCAACAAACATATACTGTATGGCGAAAAGCATGGTCATGAGTTCGTGTCCCCAGTTGGTGGGCTTTCCAAAGGCGTATCGCATCACGACTTCGAAAGTAATCACCAAGACCGCTAACAGGGTGAGCCCGACCATCAGCTTGCCGATAAAGATGTTGGTCTTCTCAACGGCTGTCATCCATTTTTTCAAGGTCTCCATTGCGTGTCCTCATCATGTGGGTTTGTGCGCAGCATTTCCGGGCATCTGTAATGTTTTTGGCTTCTGGGATTTGAATACGTTAAAAGTGACTAAAGGATCTGAGGTGACTAAGGTTATGGAGTCGCTCCGCTCCGCTGATTTCATATAATTGAAAGAATTCCTTTACTTTAGTTCACTTCAAACTTTCATAATCTCGTAAAAAGTCCCCAAACCCGTCACTCCCGCGAACGCGGGAGTCCATAAGCACCTGATGTTCCTGGATTCCCGCGT
>DUZB01000135.1 GCA_013349725.1 Deltaproteobacteria bacterium
TCTCCAGGATCTCCACCGGCGTGTTTGCGCCGTTGGCGGGAAAGATATAGACAAAATTCCCATCGGCCCCGGAACTGGCGCCCATGCCCCCTCCCCTGATCCGTACGGAATGCCACGGCTTCCCGTCCCTGCTCTTGCCGTACAATACATTCATGCTGGCAGGGGTTCCCCCGCTCCCCGCAATCACCCTGTCAGGCAGGGCGTCGGCCATGGCCCTGTAGATAATCTCCGTGACGAAATGCCCCACCTGCATGCGGGCGGCAACGGCCGCAGGGAACCTGCAGTTCACCACGCTTCCTTCCGGCGCTTTCAGGGAAAGGGGGGCGGCGGCCCCGTCATTGTTCGGGATATCCGGGTCGAACATGCTTTTCAGCGCCATAAAGACATAGGCGAAAGTAAAATTGTAGACCACGTTGCCTCCCCAGTCCACCTGGGACGAAGAACCATCCATGTCCACCAGGATATCGCTCCCCTGCACATGAACCGCCACCTTGAGAACAAGATCGGCCTTGCCTTCCATCTGTTCCACAATGCCCTGGGAACGATAGATGCCGTCCGGGACTTTGCTGATGGCCTCCCGCATGCTCTTTTCGGTCCTCGAAAGGATCTCCTCCGCCAGGTCATCCAGCGATTCCAGGTCGTATTCCCTGAGCATCTGCACAATTTTCTCGGCACAGACATGATTTGCCGCGATCTGGGAACGGATGTCCCCGGTGACCTCATCGGGAGTCCTCACATTCCACCGGATCATTTCCATGACCGCGTCATTGAGAACCCCTCCGTCATAGAGTTTGACAAAAGGAATGAAAAGGCCGTCTTCAAATACATCGTGGTTGTCGGAGGCCACCCGTCCTCCGATGTCTGAATGGTGGAACACGCATGCCGTGAAAGCCACCAGTCTTTCTCGATGAAAAATAGGGCTCATGACGCACACATCATTGAGGTGCCCGGCCAGTGCCCAGGGATCATTGGTAATGAATACGTCGCCGGGGCGGTACGTTTCCACGGGAAGCCGCGTCACCAGGTTTTTGATGCCGATGGCCATGGCGCCGGACTGACCGGGCGTGGCAAAGGAACCCTGGGCCAGTTCCCTGCCGCAACTGTCCGTAAACATGCAGGTGTAGTCGTGGGCGTCTCTGAGCAGGCTGGAAAAGGCGGTGCGGGCCACGGCGCTGTCGGCCTCATCCACAATGGAAATGAGCCTCCTCCACAATATTTCAATGGTTATGGGATCAAACACACGGGACATCTTATTTCTCCTTTAATTCCTTGAGATTTCAAAGCAATAGTTTGATAACGAAATTCAGATTTATTACTTGAAATTTGGTGTCAGGTGTCAGGTGTCAGTGTATCAGGAAACCTGATCTTCGTGAATGGGCCAGCCGTGTGGGATTCGTTCATTATTTTCCCCATACACTGCTGATTCCTCCCCTACTTGCCAGCGCCTTTCTCCCTCTGGAATTTTCCTCTCAAAGGTCTTCTCCAATCCATTGAGCATACGAATACATTCTTTGTATCGATTCCGAAATTCAACATAAATCTTTTCCGTGATGTACCCCTTAAGTTTTGCCATGAAGAGGTGATGGATGGTTTCACCCGCTTCGCCTCTACTGCGATTGACCCCTTCGATTTTGTTACGGATATGCCGGTCATCATTTTTCTCGGCAAGTTGGGCTGGAGCGCTGTTTGAAGAGCGTCTGACCTGGCTCCCTAACTCGTATTTTTCTTCTTGGGGCCACTTGTGGGTCAAGTCACAGACTTCAATGTGCAACCAACACAACTTCTTATAGACATCCAGCTCCTCCACATCCAAATATTTGTTCCTGGTCACCGGATACCCTCCTGACACCTGACACCTGACACCTGAAACCAAAACAAGGGCTTTCTGAGATCAAACCACAGTATCATGCAAATCCCCGATGAACCATTCAAGTTAGATCAATCCAAAGAAATCCATATTCATCCACCACAACCGGGGCATCTTCCCCCACGATAACCGTCGACTCCCTCTCCTCAATAATGGCGGGACCTCTGAATCGGGCCCCTTTAAACAGTTTGTAACGATCATAGACGGTATGGGGGATGAAATCCTTCACGATCCCCGAAAATGCAGGCCTTTGTCCTTTAACGGCATCGGAAAGGGAAAAATCGCCGTCTTTCAGCCTTGGCAGATTCAGCAGTCGTTCCGGAAGCCCTGCCCTCACTTTGAAATTAATAAATTCCACCGCGGAATCGGGATAGGTTCTGCCGTACATCTTCTCATAGACGGCATCGAACCTTTTCCGAACCTCCTCTTTGCTGAAAAGAGCAAAATCATCCGTTGGCACAGGAACGTTCGTTTCAGATCCCTGTCCCACAAAACGCATATCCACGGACCTTTCATAGCGGATATCCGGATCTTCTCCACTCTTTTCAAGAGCCCTTGCCCCCTCGGTCTCCATTTCCAGAAAAATCTTTTCCATGGCGGCGAAATCAGCCGTCATAAGGGCGGATTTATGGCTCCGAACCAGGTCGAACGCCCTTGGGGCCGTAAAAAATCCCAGGGCCGATCCTACGCCTGCGTTGGGCGGTACAATCAATCTCCGGGCGCCAAGTTTTTTGGCCAGACCGTAAGCATGTACGGGACCGGCGCCACCGAAGGCGATGACCGTCACCAGACCGGGATTGCCCCCTTTCTCCGCAATGTGGGTCTTGGCCGCCCCCGCCATGGTCTCGTTGATCAGATCGTGAATGCCCCATACCGCATCCATAAAGGATACTTGCAGGGGGGCGGCAATCTTTTCCTGGATGCCTTTTCCGGCCGCCTCTTTATTGAGCGGCATTTCCCCACCCAGAAAATAGTTCTCATCCAGATATCCCAGCAGCAGGTCCGCGTCCGTAACCGCGGGTTCCGTGCCGCCCCGGTCATAGCAGATGGGGCCGGGCTCAGCGCCTGAACTCTCAGGCCCCACCTGCAGGGTCCCCATTTTACTCACGTGTGCAATACTTCCGCCCCCGGCGCCGATCTCCATGAGATCCACCACGGGGACCTGTATGGTCAATCCGCTTCCTTTCATGA
>DUZB01000228.1 GCA_013349725.1 Deltaproteobacteria bacterium
CAGGCCTTTCCTGTCCAGAAGCTCTATAGCATCGGCCCCATGTTCAGGCACGAGCGCCCCCAGAAAGGGAGGTTCCGGCAGTTTCACCAGATCAACGCCGAGCTGTTCGGGGATGCCGGACCCAAGAGCGATGCGGAAATCATTCTCATGGCTGTCTACCTGCTTGAAGATCTGCCCCTGGGCGATCTCAGTCTGCGTATCAACTCCCTGGGGTGTCCTGAATGCCGACCGGCATTCAAAGAAAAACTCCAGGCAACCCTGCAGGAAAAAACAGACCGCCTTTGCGTGGATTGCACCAAGAGACTGGGTTTTAACCCCTTGCGAATATTTGACTGCAAATTGGATTCGTGCAAAGAGGTCGTTTCGGACGCGCCGGTTATCGTTGATTTCCTCTGCCGGGGATGCAACGAACATTTTCATCGCCTGCAGGAATATCTTAATGATTATGGAATCACCTATATTCTGAACAGCAAGCTTGTCAGAGGACTGGACTACTATAACAAGACCACCTTTGAAATCCAGACAGAGCTCCTTGGCGCACAGAATGCGGTGGCAGGCGGCGGAAGGTACGATGGTCTCATTAAGCTGCTTGGAGGACCTGACCATGCGGCCATCGGCTTTGCCATGGGCATGGAAAGAATTATAGCCTTGATCGAAATGAGCAAAACCCGCGAAGAAAAAAACCCCGACCTCTTCATTGCCGCCATTGGAGACGCTGCGGACCGGGCCTCATTCATCTGGGCCGGCAAACTGAGAAAATCAGGCCTCTGGGTCGAGTGGGATTACGGCTCGCATGGCCTTAAATCACAAATGAAAAAGGCAGGCCGCCTCCAGGCCCGAAAAGTACTGATTGTGGGCGATGACGAAATGAAATCGGGAAAGGGCATCCTGAGGGATATGGCCGGCAAGGCCCAGATGGTACTGGACCTTGGAAATATCGTGCCTGCTTTGGAGGATATTTTGAAGAATGGATGAGCACGGAAAAGAACCAATCGACACCCTTGGAGACTGGAAGCGCACCCATGATTGCGGAGTACTGCGGAAAGAGAACGTAAACGATGAAGTCATTCTCATGGGATGGGTCAATAGCAGGAGAGATCTTGGCAACCTTATTTTTATTGACCTGCGCGACAGGGGAGGGATTACCCAGGTGGTCTTTGATCCACAGGGCAGCCAGGAAGCCCATGAAAGGGCACATATTCTCAGAAATGAATGGGTCGTGGCCGTCAGGGGAAAAGTATCCCTGCGGCTGAAAGGCCAGGAAAATACAGGGTTGTCTACCGGCGACATAGAGTTGAATGCTTCGGAGCTGAAAATCCTTAACCGGACGGAGACCCCTCCTTTTCAAGTGGATGGCGCCGTTGACGCATCTGAAACTCTCAGGTTGAAGTACAGGTACCTGGAGCTCAGAAGACCCCAGATGTTCCATAATTTTCGACAAAGACATCGTATCGGATCCTGTATCAGGACCTTTCTGGACCGTCTCGGGTTTATGGAGGTGGAAACCCCGATCCTTACCAAGAGCACTCCGGAAGGGGCACGGGATTATCTCGTCCCGAGCCGTGTAAATCGGGGGATGTTTTACGCGCTTCCACAGTCCCCCCAGCTTTTCAAACAGCTGCTCATGATAGCCGGCTTTGACCGCTATTACCAGATTGTTCGGTGTTTCAGGGATGAAGATCTCAGGTCTGATCGCCAGCCTGAATTCACCCAGGTCGATCTTGAAATGGCCTTTGTTCAGGAAAACGACGTGATGGCTGTCTTTGAAGAGATGATGATGCATCTTTTTGAAGAGATCCTGGGTGTTCAGATCCCTTCGCCTATGGTCCGACTTACCTACAAGGAGGCCATGGCCCGTTTTGGAACAGACAGGCCGGATATGCGTTTCGACATGGAATTGAAGGAATTATCCTCCACAGCCGCAGAATCCGATTTCAAAGTATTCAAAGGGGCCGTTGAAACCGGAGGATCCGTGAAGGCCATCTGTGTCAAAGGGGGCGCCCGAGGATATTCCAGGAAAGCCCTGGATGAGCTTGCCTCTGAAGTCCAGAACGCCGGGGCCAAGGGGCTTGCATGGATCAAGATCAATGAGGACGGGGAATGGCAGTCTTCCATCGCCAAATTCTTTTCTGACGACCAGAAACGTTCCATCAACAAAGAGATGGAAGCCATAGACGGCGATTTAATCCTGATTGTGGCGGACCAAGTGAAAATCGTCAATGAAGCCCTCTGCGCACTCCGACTCAAAGTGGCAAAACAACAAGATCTCCTCCGCAGCGGGGAATATGCCTTTGCCTGGATCACCGAGTTTCCACTGCTGGAATACGACGAGGAGGCAAAGAGATTTGCGGCTGTTCATCATCCGTTTACCTCCCCTTTTGAAGAGGACCTGGACCTTTTAGATGAAGCCCCTTCAAGCGTCAGGGCCCGTGCCTACGATCTGGTTTTAAATGGCGCGGAGATCGGTGGAGGAAGCATCAGGATACACAGCACGGACATACAGGAGAAGGTCTTTCAGGCTATGGGCATTTCTTCCCGGGAAGCAAAGTCCAAGTTTGGCTTTCTGCTGGATGCCCTAAAATACGGCGCCCCTCCCCATGGCGGCATGGCCCTGGGCTTTGATCGCCTCGTTGCAATCATGGTCGGAGCAGGATCCATCCGAGAAGTCATTGCATTTCCCAAAACGACGAGCGCGGCCTGTCTCCTATCAGAGGCCCCCTCCAAAGTAGATTCGGCACAGTTGAGAGAGTTGGGGCTTCAGGTGGACCCGGACCTTTAGAAGACAACAAAAAAGACCTCGTGACTACATTCCTGCCAGGGTTTTTGAATAGGATACTAAAAACCCGCATTCACCGCAGACGTCCTGTTCAGTCCCCGATCAGGACGAGTCTTACGTCCATTACGTTGGTTCCCGTGGGGCCCGTTACAAGCAGGTCTTCCGTCTTTTCAAGGAAGTGGTAGGAGTCGTTGTTATTCAGGAATTCTGAGGCGTTAAGGCCCAGCGTTCCGCCCCTTTCGACCGTGTGCGGGTCGATTAGGGCCCCGGCAGCCT
>DUZB01000111.1 GCA_013349725.1 Deltaproteobacteria bacterium
GACCGTTGAAGACCCCTATATCCGGTTGACCCATCAGATACAAAACTTTGTCCGATTCTGTGAAACCATGGTCAGATTGTCCACCATTCGAAAGATCAACCTGGTTACCGGGTATGATGACAAAACGAATGTTTCAGAGATGCGGGATAACCTTGATGCGGTGAAACAGAGCCTTCTTGAAATCGATGTGATCCTGGATATCAAGCTTAATCCTAACCTGCATGATCGAGAAATCCGGCTCGATAACGGCTGGGTTATCAAGATCGGACGAGGGCTGGACTTCTACCAGAAGCCCAACAACTGGTTCGAAATCGGCGTGAATGACCTTTCCCTTCGGAAATGCCTGGAGACGAAGTGGATATCTATAAGGTTTGAGTAGCGAGAAGGTAGCCTCTTACCGATGCCAGAGCTACACGATTGCGCTAAGTTCTCTTATCCTCCAGGGCGAAACGCATCATGGTGCAAATAGATACCGCAACTGATAGTCAGAGTATCCGGCCTTTTAACCAAGTTCCGGGCGATTCGAGATTCACCCCAGGATAAAAGGTCAAAATATTTGGAATACAGAAAGGTTTAGTGCCCTATATCGAGACAGCTTATTCCAGACCAAATTAATCGTATGGGCTCATAAGTCTGGGAAAGGAATAGTTTCATAACCTGTTAAGGATTAGGAAGGCAACAAACAATGAAGTTTTGGGCTTTTGACGCTAAATATTTTAATCAAGATAATTCTTTAATCCTCTTGAAATCAGGCCGTAAAGTTTGGATCAGTGAGGGTGATAAGATCATTCTTTTCAATCGTGCCTATAATGGAATAATTTTCCAATCATCTGCGATTGTACGTTCCACCATCCTCAAAGATTTGGGGGATCGATCAATTTACCATCATCTCTTCCAGGGAGAATCTTACTTTGTATGAAACTTCTGTGCTACATCGGTCAAATTTATGCAAGACAGCCAGAACAATCACATTCCCCATCTTAATGCGGCTGTATGCACGGGGCTATCCCCCCAATACTTGATAATTTTGTCATCAAGTGTACATATGGTTATGGATGCGACTGCCATCGTAGAGCTTACGCCTCAGAAAGTCTCAAGTTTCAGTGCGTACTGTTCTGGCTTTGCGATCCCACAAAGCATACTACCCCCTCACCTTGTTTAAAGTGAGCATTCATTTCCCCCAGTCAGCGTCTTCTGAAAAAACAGGGCGAGTCCCAGGCAGATGGCCACGGTCAGAAGGCACAAAAGGAAGGAATCCTGGTAGGCGCCGACGGGATAGATGCCGTCCACCCTGCCTGACCGATCCAGAATGGCCCCGGTCCAGACCTGATAGATCGCCACCCCCACAAAGGGGAAGGGGTTGAGAAGTCCTGTGGTAAGCCCCAGGATCGGTGTCGGGGTGGTCTCTCTCACCAGACCCCACAGCATGGCGCCCAAACCCCCGGAGGCCCCCCCCAGAATAAACAGGACAAAAAGGATTCCCGAATGCCCCAGGCTCTTTCCCCCAAATACCATACAGGCCCACAGGCCGGTTTCCAGAACCAGAAGACCGATGAGTATCCACCCTTTGTTCAGATGGAACCGGTTGGAGATCCAGCCCGTGAAAGGGGCGCCCACGATCAAACCAATGGGGACCAGCATGTTGAACATGCTGGCGTGAAAGAGATCCAGGCCCAGCAACGCCATAAGGAACGTGGTAGCCCAAAGGCCCTGGAACGTGAGATAGGTTCCGAAAGCCCCGAAGAAAATAATTCCGAGTATCCAGAAACGAAGGGAACTGAAGATCTGAAGGATTGATTTCAAAGCCCCGTCTGCCTTGCTGCCTTCGGATGAAGGCCCTTTTTCAAGGGATGTATCAGCCTTTGGTTCCGGGTTTCCGATGAGCAGGAAGGCGCCAAGGGCAAGCCCCAGTGTGATGGCCCCGATCACCATGAAACTCCCACGCCAGCCCCACATCTGGGCCGCCCAGGCCAGGGGGGTGGTGGCCACGATGGCCCCTAAATTTCCCAATGCCAGGAGTGTCCCGGTCAGGGTGGCAAACTCCTCCACCCGAAACCATTGGGAAAAGGCCTTCATGCCGGGGACAAAGACCCCCCCCACACCGAAACCGATAAGGGCCCGGCCCACCGAGGCCCACTCAATGCTGGGGGCCATCCCGAAGAGGAAACAGCCCAGAGCCGCCACCAGGGTCCACCCTGCCACTACCCAGCGGGGACCCCATCGATCCGCCAGATAACCCACTACCGGCTGCTCAAAGGCATACAGATAGAAGTACATGGAGGACATGAACCCCAGGGCCGTGGCGTTCACATCAAAGGCGGCCAAGAGATCCGGAGCGATGACCGATGTGGAGACCCTGTGAAAATAGGCGAAAAAATAGACGGCGGAGATGGCGCCAAAGACAGCCCAGCGGCCACCCCGTGGGGGTCGGTTCTGTTTTTTTTTGGACATAAGGGCCTCGGCAAGACAAAACGTTGTCTATGCTGGAACAAGCACCCGATAAAATTTTTGAAAATAGTCCCATCCCGACCAGACAGTCATGATCAAGGCCCCATACAGGACAATCGTCCCAATCAGGTGAAAATTGATCCCTGCATAGGTATAGTGAAGACATAGCGCCGCGATGGCGGCGGACTGCAGAACCGTCTTATATTTCCCTAAGCGACTGGCCTGAATCACGATTCCATCGCTCGCCGCGATCCCCCTGAGGCCTGTAAGAGCCATTTCTCTCGCGATGATAATAATGACTATCCAGGCCGGAACACGCGCAAGAGGGATGAGCATGATCATGGTAACCGAGATTAATATCTTATCCACCAGCGGGTCTAAGAACTTCCCCAGAACGGTCACATCCCCATATCTTCTTGCAAGAAACCCGTCCAGGATGTCCGTTAAGGCGGCGATAGAAAAGAACAGGGCCGCCAGAAAACTGCCGGGCTTTCCCGGGAAACAGAGGCAGAGAAGGACCACAGGAACACAGGCCAGTCTGGACAAGGTCATCAGATTTGGAAGCGTGAGAACAGCCTTCTTCAGTTTCTGTTTCATGAAA
>DUZB01000318.1 GCA_013349725.1 Deltaproteobacteria bacterium
GACAGGACGGCGCCTCCTCCCGTGAAGTAGTAGGTATTCGGGTCGTCTAATCCGGACATGTAAATGCCCGGGCACAGGTTTCTGAGTTCCTGAACGGTATCCCCCCCCGCAAAAAGTTTCCGGGCGGAACGGTTGGCCGCAATCATGCGATACAGGGCTTCCGAGCCTTCCCAAAAAGAGGGCATTAGTCCCATGACCGCATTCACGAAGAAGGTGCCGGCAGATGCAATGACCCCGGAAACTTTTTCATCGCGGTAAGACTTGGGATCTACATCCAGGAGGTATCCGGCAGTTTCCCCATTTTTTAACGCGTCCAGCGATATGGTCCTGAACTGTCCCTCTGCCTTTTTTTCCATATTCTCCGATTCCACAAGGAAGTCCATCTCTACAATTTTATTCTGCTTCCTGTCTATTTCCACCAGTTCCATGGCCAGGGCTCTGTCCTCTTCTGAAACCCCACGAATACTGGCGCCATACTTGGCCGAAATGAAGGTGTTGTACATCAACCCTCCAAGAATCAGGTGATCGACCTTTTCATAGAGGGCCTTTAGAGGACCGATTTTGGTATCATACTTGGCGCCCGCCACTACTCCCACAAAAGGGCGTATCGGATTCAGCACTTTTTCCAGGTTCACAATCTCCCGTTGTAGAAGCCTACCGGCGTAGGCGGGGAGCAACCGGGCTACGTCGTAGGTGGATACGTGGGCCTGCCATGAACCGAAGGCGTCATTGACATAGAGATCAGCCAGAAAAGCAAGCTCTTGGGCGAAGGCTTTCCGTTCAATACCCTTGGACTCTTCNCCCAGGAACCACCGTGAGTTGGGAAGGTAGATCATCCCGATTTTTCCGGCTTTCAGATCTTTTATGGCCGGTTGAATGGAGGCGTCAAGATGCAGGATTCCTTTTTCAGGGTCCTGGGAGAATTGGGGAACGTGAATGTCGATGGANAGTTTCTGTCTCAGATACTGAACAATCGGCTCAACAGATTCTCCTTCTCTACAGGTGATGTTCCCGGTCTTTTTATCTTTCGGCCTGCCGATGTGGGACAGGACGACCGGTTTTCCTCCACGGGAGGCAATGTTATAAAGTGTGCCGAAAGTTGCATCAATGCGGAAAGGGTCTTTAATCACCCCTTTTTTGACCACATTATGATCCACTCGCAAAAGAACGACCTTACCGTCCATGGGGACCTGTTGCATCAGTCTCAAACGCGGGTCCAGCTTTTCATTTTCCATTTGGCATCCTCCGCAGATTCAGGGTATAAAAGTTCTATCTTATGGGCCAGTTTCAAAATGCTCAATTTTGTTCGAGATCAAGGAAGGCGAAAATTTTAACCACAGGAATATATTTGATATTTCGAGGATTAAAATTTGAGCCTGACGCAGAGATCGGGCCTCCGGCTCGTAGAGGCGAGCCTACGCCTCGGAGAGCAAAAGGGGGCGTTTTGAAACTGGCTCTTATTTATATCCATATTTGTTCCGCGGAATCAAGATGAAACTTCATCAGAGGAGAACCTGAAGCGTGAAATTGATGATCCTAAGACCCGGCGCGCTGGGCGACACCTTGATGCTTTTGCCATCTCTTCTTGCGCTTCCGGTCAGAACGGAAGTGACCTTCGTCGGCAGACAACCCGGCCTTGAGTTTATGCGGCCCCATGTGAAAAGCGCTATGGACATGGAGCGACACGGGTGGCACAGGCTTTTCATGGACAGCCATGACGCAATACGCCTGCCCGTTTCCGGGGCGGATCTGACCGTGGCATTCTTCCATGATGAAGATGGCGTCATTAGCCGGAACCTTCAGTCTGTTCTGCCGAAGGGATCTGTTTTTGTTTTTCCTTCCCTTCCTCCCCGGGAAGAACCGATCCACGTGGCTTATTATATCGCTCTTTGTTTGAAAAAATCCGGTTTGCCTGTGGATCCGGAAAACGCCTTGAATGAAATAAAGCAAGGGGTGGATAGGAGAGGTGGGCCTGGGAAAACTTTCCGGAATAAAATGGTTTTCCATCCCGGATCGGGCAGCAGGAAAAAAAACCATTCCGGGGATTTCTGGTTGGATCTCCTGGGTTTCGCGAAAAAGGATTCCCGCCTTGGCAGGCTTGAATCCATCATTTTGCTGGGACCGGCGGAGAAAAATCTCGTAGCCTTCTTGGGGAATTCTCCCCTTACGTCCGATTCCCGTATCCTGTTCTGTCCGGACAAAGAGGTTCTTCTCCCATTGTTAGGCGAAACGGCTGTCTACATAGGGCACGATAGTGGCGTGACCCATCTTTCCGCCATGGGCGGTACGCCTACCATCGCGTTGTTCAGGAAGACTGATCCAACGAAATGGGCGCCTCTGGGTCCTTACGTGGATATTATCAACGGCAGAAAGACAAACCGCGAGGTTATTGAAAGAACGCTCGCGGCAGCAAGGAAATTTCTCGAGTTTTTTCACCACGAAGTTCACGGTTCGAACACGAAGTGTAATGATATTACGTGAATCTGTTTTCTTCGTGTCCTTCATCTTCTTCAATGTAATCTTGACTGGGGATGATCGTTCCGAGATGGCGCCCGCAAGAAACATTCTCCGGCGGCCGTATGAACAATAAGATAACCAGTCCCATATGTTTTGATTGTAAAGACATCCAACCTGACTTGACAGATCTCACCGCATTCTTTTCTATTGGCATATCATAGTATTTTGGTGGGCCGAATGGGCTTGGTTCTAATTTCGCCCACTTGATCCAATTAGTCGAGAGTACGTTCTAAAGGTCATAATCTTAATCGTAATCATAATCTTACTCTTTTACAGCCTATTTTAGAGCTGCCCGATTAGGATTACGATTAAGATTATGAGTAAAAAAATAAATCTAATGGACCACGTTAGAACCAAGCCCGGTCGAATTATCTGGGTTATGTCTCAATCAGCAAAAACACTGGGCAGCTTTCATCAAAGGACTCGGGCGAAAAACGATTTGGTTGGAGTCACAGGTTTGTTGTTCTTGACAAAGTTTGAGTAACTCAA
>DUZB01000168.1 GCA_013349725.1 Deltaproteobacteria bacterium
CTTTGCGCCATGCGCTTTTCCATCGTTGCCATAGACCTATGGCAGTGTCATCCTCAATCAGAATCTTTTGACTTGGGGCCGATNTCGGAATTTCGTAAAAGTCTGGTGACCTCAATTTTCAGGCACTCCGGTTCCTTATCGTCCACGGCAATATACTCAACCACCGCCTCACTGGGAACAGGGAGATCACAAATGGGGATCGATTTTCCAAGGAGATCAAAAATCCGGGTTGCCTCCGTCACCAGGAATTTCCGGCCGCCGATCTTGATTCCTCCATCCCCTTTGCTCTCAATCACCACGGATGAAGACACAATATTATCGCCCTGGCTGTCTGCAAAACAGAAAGACGCTGTCAAAAAGAGAACCGTTACCAAAAGGGCAGACCGGAAAGCATGCCGGCCCCCAAAAGACCGAAACCAAAAAACAGACATTTTTCTAACCTCCGTTTCATCAAATTTTTTTTAACTTAAAACTTAAAACCTAAAACCGTGCCTGAATCACGCCAAGGCGTGATTTTCGTTCAGGCACTATGTATGCGTCCAGGTTACTCTGAGAACCCCTTCAAAGGTTACGTTGACGGCGGTTTGAACCCCGATCTGGTTAAACCCTTCATGAANCATTTCCACCGGATCTTCCACCGTGGTAATATTAATTCCTGGNGAAGAGAGATCTCGAAGCGTTGAGTACAGGGTCGTGGATTTTCCACTGCCCGTTGGGCCGCAGACCACGACCATGCCGTGCGGCATATGGATAACCTGGTTGTAAGAGGCCAGGTCTTCCGGGGAAAATCCGAGGTTTTCCAGGTCCTGGAAGAGGATTTCCGGATCCATGATTCGCATNACCACCTTTTCACCGAAGGCCACAGGGACCGTCGAGACCCTTATTTCGGTCTCCACACCCCCTTTATCCATTTTGATCCTGCCGTCCTGGGGCTTGCGTTTTTCGGAAATATCCAGCCGGGCAAGGCTTTTGATGCGGCTCACGATAGCCGAGTGTACCTTTTTGGGAAAGTCATAGATGGGATGCAGGACCCCATCTATCCGTATTCTTATCAGGCTTACTTCGCGCTTGGGTTCGATATGGACATCGCTTGCCCGCTGATCGAAAGCATAACTGAGGATATGATTCACGGCGTTTACGATGTGCTTGTCGTTGGAAGGAAGCTCTTCCGCCGATTTGAGACGCACGTACTGTTCCAGGTTGCCCAGATCCACCGAAGACCCCGAAAACTCATTTTCTGCCGCGGTAATAGACCTTTTAAAGCCATAAAATTCGTCAAGGAGCCTGATAATATCGGACCGGGAACTGACCACGGGTTTTACCTTCATATGAACAACTCTGGCAATATTATCAAGGATTTCAACGTCGAAAGGATTGGCCATGGCCACAAACAGGCATCCGTCCTTTACAAGAACAGGCAGGGCAAGGTGTCTTCTGGCAAAGGTATGGGGCAGGGTGGTTGTCACAAGGTCGAGATCAAGCTTGAGAGGATCTATTTTCTTGTAGGGGATTCCCCATTCCTCTGCAAGGGCTTGATAAATGGTATCTTCGTCCAGAATTTTTTCAGGATCGTCCCACCTGGCAATTTTGAGCGCGGCAATCTGGTCGATGATAATGACCGGGTTGAAGCTCCCGCTTTTAGACAAACCTGAAAGGCGCCGCGTCCGATCAGCTTTCTTACGCAACGCGGTTTTATCGAGAACGATTTCCTCTTTCTGGACCATGGATATGAGCCCCTTTTTCAGAAGGCTCTCGCAGACATTCTCAAGAGATAATGGATTTTCCAGGTTCATTTTCATGATTCATTCGGTTTTTTTTAATCGTGAAGGCGGACCGCTTCCGGTTTCTTCCCTTCCACAGCCAATCCCCTCAAAAAGGTTGTTTTTAAATGAGAAAACCGTTAATAAAATACCCACTCGAAACATAGTACCATATTTTTTGAAGAGACGGTAATTTTAAAGAAATCCGCAGGAAGATTTTCGTCAGAAAATGGGGAGAAAGATGCCGTTAAAAACAAGGAAAGATAACCTGAAAGAGCCGCAAGTCTTTCAATCCAGGATGTGCGGTTTACATTCAACATTCTGAATTTAAAAAGCCTTCAACCACTTAAAAGAGGTCTTATGATCAGAAAAATGGAATGTTTTTTCAAACCAAAAGGTATCGCCCTGGTAGGTGCTACGGCAAATCCGAACAAGGGGGCATTTTCCATATGGCATAACTTGAAAACCGGTTTCAGAGGTCCGATCTATCCGGTCAATCCCCGTTATACGGAACTGGATGGGCAACCCTGTTATTCTTCCGTTCGGGACGTACCTGATCCGGTGGAACTGGTCATCGTTTTTGTGCCTGCTCCCATGGTGTTGCCGGTGGTCCGGGACTGCGTGGATCGAGGCATTCCCGGGGTTATTATCGAATCCGCCGGGTTTGCCGAAACCGGGGGAACAGGAAAAAAACTGCAGGATGAACTCACCGAAATTGCCCGCGAAAGCGACATACGCATCTGGGGGCCTAACTGCATGGGGGTGGTGGACGCGGTCAGCAGACACGTATTTTCCTTTGTCTCCCCCGCCATCTGGGACGACGGCCTTCCGGCGGGAGATGTTTCGCTGGTGGTTCAAAGCGGCATGTTGTCCGGAGGTTTTCTTATAGACCTTATGTCTCACGGCATCATGGGGGTAAGCAAGGTCTGCTCCATCGGAAACAAGGCTGATGTGGATGAATGCGATCTTCTCGAATACCTGATCAAAGACAGCGACACCCGTGCCATATGCCTTTACATTGAATCGATCAAAGACGGACGAAGGTTTCTCCATGCCTGCAGGAGTTCCAGAAAACCGATCGTTCTCCTTCAGGGAGGGAAAAGTGAAAAGGGGGCCGTGGCTGCCATGAGCCATACGGCCAGTCTTTCCGGAAACGGCGCGGTGTGGAGCGGCGCCATGGACCAGGCGGGGGTAGTAAGAGCTGACGATTTCAATCAGATGATGGATCTCGGCAGGTCCCTGGC
>DUZB01000404.1 GCA_013349725.1 Deltaproteobacteria bacterium
GATCAATAGCAATTTCCAAATTACTGGATTGTTCATAGTATATTTCCAATTAAGAATAGTGGGTATGCAGTTTACTCAACCGACTACAAGATGTAGCTATCGGACTTCACGGGCTCTGAGCGTACTTTCTTTAGTTTTGCTGGAACGCGGGAACCAAGGAAAACAAAGACCCTCCAAACTCCCGCTCCCCGATCAAGTCGAGGACAGGCTTCGCGGGAGCGAAGGGCTTAGGGGCTTTTTACGAATTCATCGTTTCTGTCAGTCGACTCATTTCTTGATCAGAAGTTGAAGCCCATCGGCGCATGCTCGGCTCACAGCATAGTCAGCCTTTTCCGTTTGTCCGGGCATTTTGTCCCAGCCGCCTTTTTGGATGAATTCGGGTCTCTTCCATGAATCTAACTTGGCTAATTCTTTAAGCGTTTCTGTATGGTTCGGTTGCTCCATGAATTGGGCGACGCAGATCGCCGCCTGGCTTGCCAAGACCGCCTCTTCGTTCATTTTTTGGGTCGTGCCGGAGGTTGTCCAACCCCCCCATGCAAAACCGGTGATCATTACGATGACTGCCCCAACAATAATACCCCAAACGCCATACTTGATTTTGCTTTGTGTTTCTGTCTTCATCGATAATACCTCCTCGTATTATGTGGTGCTGTTTTTGCCTGCGATGACCTTTCAACCAAACCATCGAATGAGGTCATCAGCCTCTACCAATACCTGACCATTTCAGTTGTTCTTTTTGGAGGTTCCCTTGCCCCTGAGGGCATTGACGACCTCATTCCCTTCCGAATGGGAGACCGTATGGATTTTCATTTCCAAAGGTTTGGACAAAAGGCTCTTCGTTCCTAACAAAACGCTGAATCTTTCAGATCCGATATGACGATCCAGGTCTTCACGGGTTTCCCATTCCTCGATCAGATTGAAAACGGTGTTGCCTTCCATATCTGGAAAAACGTCATAGCTCAGACACCCCTTCTCCTTTCCCGCCGGCTCAATCATCGAGAGAAGCGTCTGCATCATCTCCGTTCGTTTTTCCATGAGTGCCTTCATTGTAATTCTCAAGATAATCATGGAAGCTCTCCTCTCCGGGGAATTCCTTCAAAAGTTTCTTTCGTCGGTTATTGCCAAATTCAGGATCTGTTCATCCTGTCTGACATCAAATAGTCAAACGTTTAATTATTGTATATCCAAGGTTCGTGCCAGACCTGGCAATCGTTCTCCTTATCTGGTACAAGACCTTGATCTATCAATGAATAGTTAAAATAGAAGGGTTGTGAAAGAGTGCCAGGTCGAGGCGAAATGGTGATCATATATGGCGAATGGTCAAATATGGCCACGACATCGGCATTGTTCAGGCAAGGGGTGTGATGTTCGGATAGGGTATGGGAACGGACAGAAATTGTTTCGGGGTTCACGGCTTCATCGCCATAAAAAGAGAAGCCTAATGAAGGATGCCCGGGTTTTTAACACATCTATCATTCCGGCCACCTTTTGGCGCGGTTATGCCCGGTCGGACTGTTTCCCGGGGGCATACCCCGTCATTCCGGTCATGAATCGAACCAGGCCGTAACTCAGCCAGTTCGCTAAACGCATGCCGAAGTTCTGCGTTCTCAAGTTACCTTTAAATATGCGTCGCGCCCCTGTCTTGATCTCCAGTTCCAGGCTTCCCTTCAGTTTTTTGGCGAAGCCTTCATCCACCACAACGACATTTGCCTCAAGAGCAAGAAGCAGACTGAGGGGGTCGAGATTTGAAGATCCCACCGTAGCCCAATGTTCATCAATCACGGCAACCTTGGCATGCATAAGGCTCTTGTGATATTCGTGGATCTCGATTCCTGCATCTAAAAAACCGCCGTATAGGGCATGCGAGGCATAATGCAGCAATCGATATTCCATCCTTCCCTGCAAAAACAAAATCACCCGGACACCGCGCCCGGCTGCATCGAGAAGAGCATGACGAAAATTCAGTCCGGGGAAAAAGTAGGCATTTGCAAGAATGATTTCGAATTGCGCCTGTCCAATCGCCTGCAGATAGGCCTCTTCAATATCGCGGCGGTGCCGGATGTTATTCCGTACCAGAAAAGCTGCGCCCATACGGCCCTCGGATTCGGTTGTAAAAGCATATCCGTGGCTTTCCCGGCCCCACCCGGAACGTAAACGGGTCCATGCCACTCGCCTCCACACCCGGCGTGCGGATGCATAAATTTCTTTCACCAGGGGTCCTTCCACACCTACGGCGTAATCATAACGAGGCGATGTTTCATGAGGCATATCCACGTCGTCAATAATGTTAATGCCTCCCACAAATGCAATCGTCTGGTCCACGACTACTATTTTCCGGTGCAAACGGCGCAATCTCTGTCGCTGAAGCGTCCAGGGCGATGTCTTGGGCCGGAACTTGAGCACCATCACGCCGGCCGACTTCAGGTAATCAACCATGGCTTTCGGCAGATCATTCGAACCGAATCCATCGATCAGGACATGCGTCTTTACCCCGCGAAGGGCCGCCCGCCTGAGAGCTTCCGCGATGCGTCGTCCGGTATGGTCATTTGCAAAAATATAGCTTTCCAGATAAATTTCATGAATGGCCCGGTCCAGCGCCGTTTCGATCGCCGGAAAATAAGCTTCACCGTTTTGCAACAGGGTGATCTGATTGTTTGCAACAATGGGGGTCACAGCACGGTTGTCCTTCTTTTCCTGTTTGAGCCTGAAGATCGGAGATTTCCTTTTGAAGGGTCATGGCTGTTGCAGCATCCGGTGTCTGTTTGGCCGGTTCCGTATCTTATGAAGTCGGATACGCTATTTTTATGATTGCAGCTTCAACACGGCTTCACTCGTGCCGCCCTCAATCCGGTGGGCTGTAAAGCCCAGCCGCCTGAAGATCTTGAGCAAGCTGCGCCGGCGTCACCGGGATACCGTAAGTCATGAGAAAATTCTTGGACTCTTCCTCGTTGAGCAGCGTTCGTCCTTCCTTGA
>DUZB01000309.1 GCA_013349725.1 Deltaproteobacteria bacterium
TCGTTGTACCAGCCTAAAAGAACCTCTCAACAGTCTGTGAAGTTTGATCCAAGATGCAGCAACAAAAAAGACCTTGTGACTCCATTACTGCCAGGGTTTTTAAATAAGATACATTGTTTTTGGGTAAACTGAATAACAAAGGAAAGATTTCAGAATATTCTTATTGCTTTTATTTTGTCAATAACTTTTTTAAAACCAACTATTTGAATNACATTCGAAAGAATTGGCGAATCTCCCTCTTTAAACAAGTGGCCCGGCTTTCGGAAAATAGTGACAAATCANGGCGNATGTTATAGAAAAGACATACCATCTATAATTTGATGCATGGAATCGTTAAGAATTTATCTTAGGGAATAGAGGAGATACCGTTTCATGAATGTACGAGAAGCAATTATGGCATTTGCTCAGAGTGAGAAAATTAAATCCGGCCTGATCTGGGCATCCAATGGAATTGAGTTGATGGGAGGTCTTTCCATGCCTGAAAAGCTGGGAGCCGAAAATGTTGTAAGAGGACTCATCAATATGGTGTTCCATGAGGTGAGTGTCTCAAAGAACGTAGCCCAAGATAAAATTTGGCCCGAGGTCGAAAAAAATATGGAGCAGGCGTTGGTTATGCTCAATTCCGGGGTCGCTTCGGAATCGCTGGTGCATCTGACACAAGCCTTGAGTAAAGTGACCAGTATCGGCCATCGCTCCATGACATTTCTGAAAGATGAAGGACTGCTTTAAAGGATGATATCGAATGGATCAGGATGCGCTCAAAGATCTGCTTACCCGTCTCCATCAAGGTAAGGACACCATTGAAAATACGATGGAAAGGCTAAAGAATCTGCCATTTGAAGACGTGGGGTTTGCCTGCATCGATCACCACAGACCCCTTCGAAAAGGCCTTTCGGAAGTCATTTTTGGCCAAGGCAAGGAACCTGACGATATTCTGGTCATCATGGACAGGATGCTCAATGCTGGAGATAATGTCCTTGTCACACGACTCACGACGGAAAAGGCGGAAATCATTCGGGATCGATTTCCTGACAGCACGTATTATAAAAAATCAAGGATACTTACTCTCATCAGACGCCCCATCAAGATCTCAGGAAGAGGGACCATACTGGTCATGAGCGCGGGGACATCCGATATTCCCGTTGCAGAAGAAGCCGTCGAGACGGCAAGATTCATGGGCAATGAGGTGGATGCTGTTTTTGATGTGGGGGTATCCGGCATCCACAGGTTGTTCAGCCACAGGGAAAAAATTGTGAAAGCTTCCGTTGTCATCGTGGTTGCCGGAATGGAGGGCGCCCTTCCAAGCGTTGTGGGAGGAATGGTGGACCGACCGGTGATTGCCGTGCCGACCAGCATCGGGTACGGAGCGAGTTTTGGAGGGATCGCGGCCCTGTTGGGTATGCTCAATTCCTGTTCCGCCGGAGTTACGGTGGTCAACATAGACAACGGTTTCGGGGCCGGCTATGCGGCAAGCGTCATGAACCGAGATTAGGGAAAAAACGTATCTTATTCAAAAATCCCTGCATGAATGGAGTCATAAGGTCTTTTTTGCTGGTGCATCTTGGATAAACCTCCTCCACACGTGGCGGAGGTCCTTATTTGCTGGTACATTTCAAAACACATAGATTTAAGTCAAGTCTTGGTTGTACCAGCAAATAAGGACCGTGGGCTCCATAGGAATCAGATGCGCCAGCAAAAAAGACCTTATGGCGGAATGGATTCTCTGAATCTGAAATCGGCTACCAGGAAATTTAAATAGGATACGAAAAAACTTTACAACTTCATTCGTAGCCGGATATCAGAGGCCATCCTTTTCAACGTGACGGCCTTCTTTTTCATGGGTTCGCTCCAGCAGGCCAGGAGCGTGTTGTTATGAAAAAGCGGTTCCTGGTTAAGGTCGTATTGTGAAGAGGTTAGTGCCTTTTCCCACAGGGCGGTGAGGGGAATAGGGGAATATTCCGAAAGATAAGGCGAGGCCCCTGCCCCGCCCACCAGCGTGATTGTTTCTGCAACGGATTCAGCGGATTGGCCGGGCAGGCCCATGAGAATATAGGCTCCGATCTGCTGCCTGCTGTAACCGGCCGTCCGGAGATTCCGTACTGCTCTTTCAAAATCCCCTTCTTTCACCTTATTATCNAGGTCGCGGTGGAATGCCATGTCCAAGGCCTCCAACCCCAATCGAATGGTTCTAAACCCGGTTCGGTACATGAGACCTGCAATCTCGAAGGTAATATCTTTTACATGCATGGCATTGGGTGTATGGAACCGCAGATCCAGNTCGAGACGTGCCAGTTTTTCAAGAAGCACTCCCAAATGGCTTCGTGAACCCACCAGGAGGGCGTCATCGTAAAATGCGAAATCACGAACACCAAAATCCCTGTGCCAGTAGAGAATTTCATCCAGCACCTCCTCCGGGTCTCTCTGCACAAACAGTGGATTCAGATGGCGGCTGGCACAATACTTACACTGGTACGGGCATCCCCTGGAAGTCATGATGCAGATATAATCGATCCTGGTCAGGAGATCAAATGCAGGTCGCAATGCCCTTTCCGGATTGGGGTTGTCCGCGGGAGCCGGTATCCCGTATTCATCCAGGACTTTCAAAATGGCGGCCATGCCATCGCCGGAGATGACCCTGTCGGCGCCGCAGCAATCCACCGCGTGCCTGTGGCAAAGGTTTGCGTAGATGCCGCCTAAGATGACCGGGACATCCGGATAAACTGCTTTCGCCATGCGAACGGCATCTCTTACCCCGGGGTACCAGTAGGTCATCAGCGACGTAACCAGAATGGCGGATGGCCTCCCACAGTGCCTGAGCTCTTCTTCAAACAGGGACGGAGAGATTCCGTATCGACTGTATGGCCTGGAGATGTTCTGCAATGGCTCTGGCTTGGAAATGGTCTCTTTCCAGAACTTCCCGGCGCCGTAAGGATCTCTCCTTGGACGTTTCCAGGT
>DUZB01000358.1 GCA_013349725.1 Deltaproteobacteria bacterium
AAAACTCGGAATTCTTTTTCTCCTCCTTCTCATGCCGTTTTTTTCCAATGCCTGCATGAAACTGGCTTTGACGACCATGCCCGACTTTGTGCCGAATATGACAAAGGCTTTCTTTGAAGAGTGCGATCTTGAACTGGCGGAACAATCCCTTCCTTCCGAACTCAAACTGCTGGAAGGCCTTTTGAAAAACGCTCCGGAGGACAAGCAGTTGCTGTCGGCCCTTTGTATGGGATTTACCGGATATGCGATGCTTTTTGTGGAAGAAAAGGATGAACAGCGCGCCTCCGACCTCTATTTAAGGGCGAGGGCCTATGGATTGAAGGCGTTAGGAGTAAAAGATTCCACGCCTGAGGCGGTACCGGACCGCTTGCAGTCGATGAATTCGGGAGATATGGAACCCCTCTTCTGGGTCGCCATGGCATGGAACCTGTGGATTAACCTGAACCTGGACAAACCGGCGGCCATGGGCCAGATGCATGCTTCCCAGGAATGCCTGAAAAAAGTCATGGCGCTGAACCCCGATTATTTCCATGGATCCCCCTGTATCCTGATGGGATCAATGCTGGCGGCAAGACCTCAGATGCTGGGCGGCGACCCTGTAAAGGCGAAAGAGTATTTCGACAAAGCCATATCCCTGAGCCATGGCCGCTTTTTTCTGGCCCAGTACAACTACGCCAGATACTACGCGGTCCGTGTTCAGGATAAAGAACTTTTTCTGTCTCTCATCGAAGAGGTTGAAAAAGCTCCGGCCGATGGGATGAAAGAAACGTGCCTGATCAACAGTGCCATAAAGAAAAAGATGCGAACCCTCAAAGAAGAGATGGATGAACTGTTTTTGTGACATTCTTTTTAAGTGACGAGTGATCAGCCCTTTCAAGGTGCTTATTAAAATCAGGCAATAATCAGGGTTTTATATATAGAAATGGGGATCCAAAGCCGTAGGTGTCAGGTGTCAGGTGTCAGGCAGGTATTCATAGACAGAATTGCCTCATTCCTGAAACCCGAACACTGACACCTGAAACCCAAAACAACAATAATGGGTTATAATAACTCACGCCTTGGCTCCAAATTTTGAACGGTTTAGAAGTCACCTTGAAAGGGCTGGTGAGGAGTGATAAGTGATGAGTATAAATAACATTATAATGGCAAAAACTACGATCAAGAACGGGAGAATTTTTCTATGAAACGAGTCTTTATTCTAACTATATCCATCCTTTGCACCTGGACAGCCTCCGCCTTTTTCACCGGAAACCGGGCAGAGGCCGCCCCGAAGTATCTGATAAAGTTTGCTACTGTAGCGCCCGAAGGATCTACCTGGATCAAACGGATGCGGGATGTGGATAAGGAGCTCCGCGAAAAAAGCAGCGACCAGTTAGGCCTCAGGATTTATGCGGGCGGTATTGCCGGGGATGAAATCGATGTCCTGAAGAAAATCCGGATCGGCCAGATCCAATGCGCGGCTTTTTCCGGAGTCGGCTTCGGCCAGATCCTCCCCATGGTAAGGGTTTTGGACCTGCCCTTTCTCTTCCGAAGTGATGAAGAAACAGACCGGGCGCACAATGAGTTGCAACAGTTTTTTGCCGAAGAATTCAAAAAAAAGGAATTTGAATTGTTGGCCTGGGGAGAAGTGGGAAACGTGCACATTTTTTCAAAGGACCCCATTCGGAAGGTGAAAGATTTTGCCGGCCTCAAGGTCTGGGCATGGTCCGGGGATCCCATCGCGAAAGAGACCTTCGCGGCCATGGGTGTCAATCCGATCTCGCTTGCTATCACCGATGTGACAACGGGATTGAGCACGGGCATGATAGACACGGTCTACGCCCCTCCCATAGGCGCCCTGGCCCTCCAATGGCATACGAATCTCCGATATATGACCGCATTGCCGTTTGTCCACTCAACAGGCGCCATCCTGATCTCTCTGAAATACTACGAGAAACTCCCCAAAGGGCTGGGAGATCTCCTGAAAAGCACCCTGATCAAAGCCATGGCTGAAATGACCACGGAGGTGAGAAGCCAGAGCAGGGAAGCAGTGGAAATCATTAAAAAGAGTGGCCTGGAAATTATCCCCATTCCTGAAGGGGAGGCCTTAAAGGAGTTTTACGACATCAATGGCAAGGTAGCCCGAAGTCTCACCGGGGAGATTTATCCAAGAGAACTCCTGGAAAGGGTGTACTTGATTCTTGGAAGGCCCTGCCCGTAAAAGCAGCCGTTTACGGTTACCGGTTGTCAGTTACCGGTTATCAGTGCCAGGCGCTGACACCTGGAATCTGTCCGTCTCCGCGCCTCTGCGTCTCTGCGCGAGTTCAGATCTCATTCCCGTGCCCGAGGCTCACCAGCTCCACATTCCCGATGTTCCGGCACAGAAACTTCTGCCCGAAGACCTGNAATCTCTCAGGGTCATCNGTNGTACAGAAAGTCGTAGCGCCGTTCCGGGAGACCCGTTCTTCCATCTCGGGGTGCCTGTATAAATAATCCTGGAGCTTTTCGGAAACGATGGAGGGCCCGTCCAGCACGCGGCAGTTCCTGCCCATAATCCTCTCAATATCCTTCTGCAAAAACGGATAGTGGGTGCACCCCGGAATCAGGGAATCGATCTTTTTCCGTTTCAGCCGACGAAGGTATTTCTTGAGAATCATGTTTGTCTCCGGTTTGCCCACCCATCCTTCTTCCACAAGAGGAACCAGAAGCGGACAGGCCTGGCCGTAGATCTTAAGGGAAGGGTCCAGTTTTCTCAATTCCTCCCCATATACCCCCGATTCAATGGTAGCCCTGGTCCCGATGACTCCGATGCGACCGTATCGGGACGTCTCAACCCCGGCCTCGGCAAGGGGAATCACTACGCCAAGGACACGCCTGTCGGGGTACTTTAGAGGAAGCAGTTGCTGCTGAATTCTTCTCAACGCCTTGGTTGACGCGGTGTTGC
>DUZB01000143.1 GCA_013349725.1 Deltaproteobacteria bacterium
AATCCGCAATCGAAAGAGCTCTATCGGGGGATAACCGTAGAGATAAAGCATCCATTGTCGACCTCCTCGTTGACTACCTTGACGATGCACGTATCGGTGGACTGGGCGCCGCTGTTGTCGGTGGTCGTCAGCATGAAAGTAAGGGATCCTTCGCTATCCGGCGTAAATGATGGGTTTACTGCGCTGGGATCAGACAAGTCGACCGAAGTTCCGTCGGTCTGGGTCCATGTAAAGAGGGGGATGCCATAATCGGGATCCACAGATGCTGAACCATTCAACGTAGCAGAAATCCTACTTTTTACCGTCTGGTCACTTCCCGCACTGGCAATGGGCCCCTGATTGGCATTGTTTCGGGCCGTGTGCCGGACGTCGTGGTTGAAAAGAGGCCAGGGGGAAACCGCAATCCTGTTTGCTCCGGTTTCCACGGCATACAGAGAACCGTCTCCGCAACCCATATAAAGAACCCCGCCAAAGCCGATTCCGGGAGAAGAGGGCCCGGCCACGTTCGTTAGAGTAAAGGCCCATTTTTCCGTCCCATCATTCGTATTAATGGCGTACAGGGTCTTGTCTTCAGACCCGACGTACAAGATCCCATTATTTCCTAAAACCGGAGTGGAAAAGACAGCCCCGGACGTTTCAAAGGCCCATTTTTCCGTCCCATCGGATTTGATGGAATACACATATTTATCTTCCGAACCCACATACAGATTGGAATCAGGACCAATGACAATGGAAGAGGAGATACTGCCATCGGTCGGAAATTTCCACTTTTCGGTGCCATCCGCATTAATGGCGTAGACGTTCTTGTCGGCCGAACCCACATAGACCACACCGTCAGATCCGATGGCCGGGGAGGAACGGATAATGCCTCCGGTTGGGAACTCCCATTTTTTGGCGCCATCGGACTTGATCGCGTACAGTTTTGTATCATCCGATCCCACATAGATGGTGCCGTCATAGCTGACGGCAGGAGATGACCGAACCCTGTCTCCTGTGGCAAAGGACCACTTTTTAGCGCCTTTGTCATCGATGGCATACAGATGCGTGTCATCAGACCCTACGTAAATAACGCCATCCGAATCTATAGCCGGAGAGGAGTAGATCTCTCCTGTTGTCGGAAATTCCCAGGCCTTCGTGCCATCAGGGTTGATAGCATACAGTTTATAGTCATAGGCCCCCACGTAAAGGACCCCCTCAGAACTGATGGCAGGGGATGACTGAATCTGGTTTCCCGCCTGAAATGCCCACTTCTTGACCCCGCCCGGGTTTATGGCATACAGGTTGCTGTCATTGGATCCCACATAGATGGTGCCGTCATCGCCTATTGCCGGCGATGAAAGAATCGTACTCCCGGTTTGGAATATCCATTTTTGCTCCCCTTCAGCAGCTTGCGAGATTAGAGGGAAGAAAGAGCATACAAGAACGGAAAGGATCACTACATAAAGAGACCCCGACAAAAAACGTCCTACCATAATCCAGCCTCCTTTCAGACGTGGCATTAAAATATTGTGTTCAGGATGGACAGTAACAATTTACCCCTGATCCCGTCAACAAAATAGAAGGGAAATAGTATAGATGGCCATGTTGCCCAGAATGTGAATGGAAAGGGGGGCCATCAGGGTTCCCTCCATTTCGTAAGCAACGGCAAAAAGAAGCCCGCCTGTGATCTGTATTACAGGAATGGCAGGGAGTGCGGGATGGGCAAGCACAAAAAGGAGGGTGCTGAGAAGGACAGCCGGAAGCCTCCCCCAGCGCCTTATGAATCCGTAGACGATCCCTCTGAAAAAAAGCTCTTCAGCAATGGGACCTACCAGCCCTCCCACTAAGAAAAGAAGAAGAATCCCGTCAAAATGGGATGGCACGGCAACTCGTACTCTATCCAGCAGGCTGATGCCCATGGCCTGAAAGAGAAAAAAACTGAACAAGGCCACGGCTCCAAAACACGCGGACCAGGAAATCCCCTTTTTGATTCCATGGGCAATCTTTCCTTTGTCCAGTCCGATGTTGGAAAGCCCCCTTTCAGTGGTCCTTACCAAAAGAATGAGTGACGCAATCTCAAGAAGACGTGCGCCTCCCAGCAACAGCATGGTGTTTTGAACGCCCGCAAAAACCAGGATCTTCACCCCTGTTTCAATGAAAAAGACAATCACAAGAGACAGGATCATGGTTTTTGAATCGATTGTGATTTTTTCACGGTCCAACCGACCCATCTCATTCCACCGTAATTTTCGCATATTGCTCATTTTTCAGGAATCTGATAGGATGCCGATAATGGCGGTCAAAAAAACATATGGGGAGAAAACATCTATGTTCCACAAACAGAAAGAAATGCCCGGACGCCGATCCGGCAACGGTGGCTTTACACTCATTGAACTGATGGTGGTCATCGTCATTTTAGGGATTCTGGCAGGACTCATTATCCCGAGAATCATGGGCAGACCCGAGGAAGCCAGACAGATGAAGGCGAAGGTGCAGATGGAGAGCATTGAAACCGCCTTAAGGCTCTATAAGCTGGACAATGGAGATTATCCCACCACCGAGCAGGGCCTTCAGGCCCTCGTGGAACCACCCACCGTTGGAGAACTCCCAAGAGCCTGGAGACAAGGCGGCTATCTGGAAAAAGGGAAGATGCCTAAAGATCCCTGGGAAAATGACTATATTTATCTTTGTCCCGGTCTCCACGGGGATTTCGATCTGGTTTCATACGGCGCGGACGGCCAGCCCGGGGGTGAGGATAAAAATGCCGACATCAACAGCTGGGAACTGGACTAGAAACCTGATTATACTGCTTAGAAAAACAATTTGGACGCTGATGAACGCAGATTATCTCTGATTTTTCTTTTTCATGATTATCTGCGCTTATCTGCGGAAATCTGCGTCCCCAAGTCTATTCAGCAGCGGTGAATACCGCAGCGC
>DUZB01000163.1 GCA_013349725.1 Deltaproteobacteria bacterium
CCCCCCGAAAAGCTCAGGATGAGAAATTCATTGACCTTTTCCTTCTCTGTTTCGTTTTCCGCGATGATCTCGATCTGCCTGTACTTATCGGGAAACCAGGTACTGAAAATAAGCTGGTATTCTTCCAGATTGTCCAGAAGGGAGGAAGAAACGGGGCCGTGAACTCGAAGCGAAGCCTGATCTTCCATCGATTTTAAAAGAGCCGCGATCACGAAAGGGTCCATCAGGTCAACGGAGATAAAATCCCATTGCTCAAAAGGAATTTCATACCAGAGTTGAAGATCCTCATCATAAGGACGCGACAGCTGAATAGTTATAATGGATTTACCGGCATCCTCACGATGCTCAATCCGGTCCAGATAAAGATCCATTGTTTTCATGGAATAGCTCCAAAAAAAATACTAAAAGGAAGGGGGTGCGGACAGGACGAATCACCGTGGTATGGGAAAGTATTTTTATTGATGACCGTTCACGCTTACAGTTATCCGTTCGCGGTTAAAAAAAGCAGAAGGTAGAGGAAAAATGTGGGGTCCTCCCATAGCTCATTACTTATCCAGACCCTGGACTTTGGCGTGCAGACTGCGCAATCTTTCACTCAGGGCCTTGCATATGTGAAGAGCAATCTGCGGATACTCCCTGACGATCTCCGTGAACTCCTGTTTATGAAGAATCAGGAACCGGGATTCTTCAGCGGTTCGAATGGTGGCTGATCGAACCGCATCCTCAAAAAGGGCCATCTCCCCAAAATAATCTCCGGCGCCTATGCGTGCCAGCTCAATTTCCTCTCTCCCCGTTTCCCCAGCATCTTTGATGACCGAAACTTCGCCCGAAATGATCAGATACATGCTTTCGCCGGATTCCCCTTCCTTGATGACCGTCTCCCCTGCCGGTTGATCAATTTCCTCCGTAACGGATGCCACTGCAGCCAGTTCACTTACGGAAAGACCTTCAAAAATATTAATGCTTTTCAGGCGCAGAATTTTGTCTGGAATGCTGATTTGCGCTTCCATTTCTTCCTCCAGTTCAACGGTTCCATGGGGTTTGGCATGTATGGCACGCGTGGCCATCTGGTTTACAAATCGATTTTGAGACTTCAGAAGAGGCTGGAGAAATTCGAAATCAACTCCTTCCATCCCCTGCTTTTCAATGAGATAAAGGGTCAGCACCACGGTAACCCAGTCATCTTTTTCAAGGAAATAGGAATATAGGGCTTTCCTGTCGCCGTCGAAGGCTGCAAGTTTAAAATGTTTTCTCCCTGTTCTTAAAAGATCGGCCAGGGGGATTCCTTCAAACAGCGGGAGCAGGATTTTTGACAGGGACGCGTTCAGGGAACCGTCCAGCGCTTCCAGGCTGTTTGACCTTCTCCTGGCATCCGACGAAAATAAGCCACGCCAGATGAGCCTCATTTCTCCGGACCGGTCCTCGGTAGCCAGAACTCGCAGGATGTTTTCGAGCTGAATCTGTTTGCTATTTTCCAGATGATCAACCAGAAGATCTCTTTCCCTGGTATCGGGAAGCCGTGTCAGCGCATCGATTTCGGCGACATGGTTGTAACAGAGTTCAACCTGCGACCTGGCGAACCGAAAGATATCCAGGTTTTTGATGTTGAGAGTCTCCAGGAGTTCAAAAATGCCATCTCGAATCTTTCGACGCGGCATGTTCAAAGACTCTACAAGGATTTGGGGATTCTGGTATTCCGCGGTCTGAATCTTTGCTTTTGCCGAGAGAAAAACTTCTTCCGAGGGGTCATCCATCCGCCCGATAACGGTTCTGATATCGCCGTCGCTGTTGATTTCAAAAGCGTCCAGGCTGGCAAGACGAACCTTCAGGTCCTCTGAGGTCAGATATGGCTGGACCAGATTATTCAGGTCGTCCATCCCAATACGGTGAAGGGCCGTGAGGATATGGGAGAAAATGGGTGCGTTCTCCTCCTTTTCAAGCATCCCTTTTAACTGGGAGATATAGGAGACTTCACGGGATTCGCCTGCAGCGATAACGCCCGATTTTCTCTCACCAGGATCTGTTGCCATGAGCCAGGAGTCGATGGTTTTCTTGTGGGATTGCGGAGCGTTACGGTAAAGGCCTATCAGCGCATAAGCCTGGATTTCAGGGTCTGTTGAGGCATCAAAAAGTTCCCTGCAAAAATCGTTTGAAACCGCCGGCTCCATCCTGTCCGCGGCCTGAACAAGGGCCAGTGTCAACTGGGGTTTTTCCGGGTCGGCTAATTCCCGGAAAATAGGGATTGCCTCTTTGCCGGTTTCCCGAGAGAGCATGGAAAGGAGTTCAATCCGGGTCTTGTCGTCATTCTGTTTCAGGACCGTGAGAATATGGGCATCAAAATTCGTAATACCCTGGGACTTGAGCAGGCGGGCGTGCCACAGGCAGTCATTCCCCCGCGATGAAAGGAAGGACTCCAACAGCTCTGACTGGATTTTCTTGTCAGCAAAAACACTGCCGACATCCTTGTCTTCAAGAGATTTGAGATCCAGAATGTTTCTCGATATGAGATCAAGCAGAATCCTGGGATAGGATTTCTTGAGAAAAAACGTCGTGGCGATCCAGCCCCCCACAAAAACCATAGCCGCTATGGACAGATATCTGGGCGTGAACAGACCTTCCGATATCATAATAATGCCGGAACCGATGAGAATCCCTATCCTCACCACCGTTCCCCTCAGAAAAGGTCGGATAACGGCCCTGTACGAGACGGGGAAGAGGCCCATCAAGACCGCTCTGGCGGGGTTATTCATGGTAGTTCTCAATACGGTGGTAGATACCCTGGCATACATGGCGGAAACGATATCGAACTTGAGCAGGAACGCCAGAAAAGCCAGCATATAGTTCATGGGGTGAAACATAAGGACGACGGGCAGTCCCCATCGGCCGTAGACCCTGCCGATAAAC
>DUZB01000343.1 GCA_013349725.1 Deltaproteobacteria bacterium
GCCCGGGCTGCCTCAACCGCCTGTCCGGCGATCTCTTCCGGAGTAATCGGGAGATAGGATGACATGGTAGGGGTATGTATGGAACCTGTAATTGCTGCCGTTATAATTACCTTTCTGGACATTTTTGGATCCCCCCTTCTTCTAATTCAAGTCTTATTAAGAATGCCTTTTACCCAAACCCGGCTTCCTATTATGCCAGGAAATGAAAAGCTCCATGGCTCCATGGCTCACGGAGCTTTTCACTGAAACAACTATCTTATAAAAGATCGTTATGATCAGCGTCCCCATGGCGTAAATGCCGATGGAGATCACCAGCTCGACCCAGGTTGGTGGATATTCCATGATGGTTCCGAAGACGTTGGGGATGAAGGCGGCCGGGACGAGGATGAAGCCCTTGTCGATCCATAACCCGATGATGGCGACGGCGGAAGCGCCCAGGAGGCGGGGGTGACTGGACCGGACGCCCGGCAGGGCCAGGAGGAGGATGGCTATAAATATGGCCGCGTTCATGGCCCAGTACCAGGGTGCCAGGGCGTTGTTGCCGTTGATGCCGAAGAAAAGGTACCGGAAGGTCTCGGTGTAGTCCGGGATATGGGAGTAAAAGGTGGTGAAGTATTCCACGCCCAGGAAGAAGGCATCGATGATCAGGGAATAGAAGAGGATGGTGGTCAGCTTCTGCGTGGCCTTTTCTCCGGGATCAAAGGAGGTGATGGCTTTCAACAGGGCGGAAAGAAGGATGAGCAGGGCGGCGCCTGCGGCAAATGCCGTAACCAGAAAACGGGGGGCCATGATGGCTGTCATCCAGAACCCGCGCCCGGGCGTCCCGGCGTAGATAAAAGCGGTGACGGTGTGCATGAGGGCGGCCCAGGGTATGGAGATGTAGATGAGGGCTTTTGCCCACCGCGGCGGAGGGACTTCCCTTTTCTCGGCGCCGAGTACGGCCCATCCGGCAACCAAGTTGATCAGAATAAAGCCGGGAATAAAGATGGTGTCATAAAACAGCATGGAGCCGGGGGTGGGATTGAGGGGCACATTAAAGATGCGCATGGGCATGCCCAGATCTGAAAAAATAAAGGTCAGGCTCATGATCAGGGCGCCCACGGCAAGAAACTGGGCCAGACAGGCTATGCGGCCAAAGGCTTGGTAGTTGTGCACATAGAGGGGCAGGACCACGATCAATACGGACGCGGCTACGCCCACAAGAAAGGTGAATTGGGAGATGTAGAATCCCCAGGAAACATCCCTGCTCATGCCCGTAACCCAGAGCCCCTGGCGGAGCTGATAGAGGTAGGCAAACACGCATGCCCCGATAATGCCGAGAAGAATCAGGACCCACGTCCAGTAGCCCTTTCCTCCATGTAGTGCTTTTTCAATCATTTATTTCGTCCCAAGCTACAATCATGATCTCGCGCAGAGACGCAGAGAACCCAAACAAACAGTATATTTTATGTGGTTTTCATGCCTCTGTGTGGGAGCGCGAAAACCCTGAATCCCTAAGCCCCTGAACCCTTGAACCCTTTCAGACAATATAAAATACCGAAGGACGGGTACCCAGGGAAGGCTTTCGTCTCATGTGGTGTTTTTCATCCAGCAGTCTGGAGATTTCGGAATTCGGGTCTTCCAGATCCCCGAATACGAGCGCTCGATTCTTACAGCCTTCCACACATGCGGGCATTCCGCCGACCGCCAGGATTTCCTGACAGAAGTTGCATTTTTCCACCACCCCCCGGCGTCTGGTGGGGTAGCCGGGGTTTATCTTCTTAATAAAGGGTCTGGGATCCCTGAAATTAAAACTGCGGGAACCGTAGGGGCAGGCCGCCATGCAGAAGCGGCAGCCGATGCACCGGTGGTAGTCTATCATGACGATTCCGTCCGTTTTCCGTTTGAAGGTAGCCTGGGTGGGGCAGGCCCGGACGCAGGGCGGATCATCGCAATGGTTGCACAGGAGCAGAAATTTCCGGGTCTTCAATTTTCTGGAAATTCTGGTGTGAGCCCGCTCCGGAAAGGCGTTTTCGTACGGCTTTTCAAAAAGCCACATGACCTCGTGTTCGGCCTTTGGAATAAAGGGAACATTGTGCACTTCGTGGCAGACTGCGATGCATTCCTGTCTGCAATTTCCATCGCATCGTTTCATATCGATCGCCATGCCCCACCTCTTTGCCGTGCGGGCCTGGGGCCCCGGGGACATGGTCCCCATCTGAAAAGGGGATGCAATGGAAGACCCACAGACCGTGGCGGCAACCGCGGCCGATGCAGCTGTGAGGAATTGTCTTCTGTTTGTCATGTTTACAGTTTTTCCTCCGGCGGCGCCACATGGCACTCCCAGCAGGGAGGCGTTACATTGGAGTACTCGTGGCACCGGTCACAGAAACGCTCTTTGCTTTTGTGACATCCCATGCAGGTGTCACGGAGGTTCATCCGGTATTTCTTTTCATCCGTGGCCGTGTAGATCAGCATCTGGTCCCTTACCACCGCCGTTCGCCAGGCATGGAGAAGGCGCATGTGATCCGCCCGCATGACCTGCTTGCTTTCGACGCACCGCTTTTCCTGGGCGGGCAATTCCAGTGTAGGAAATGGGGCATCCTGCCCGATTCCCGACCAGTAAAAAGGAAAGGCGGCAATGGCCAGGAACCCGATGATGCCTGTTATGACCCAGCCGCGATTATACATGTAAGCCTCGGTTATTCATTATCTGTTTCATTCGGCAACTCTTCGCCGCGAAGATCAAGGGTCCTGGGGATTTCCCCCTTCATGACAAGTGCGTTTCCCAAGAGTTCATGAACGCCGGTTACCGCTACCTCAGGCGCCCAGTAGTCCATGAGAGGCGGCAGGGCCGCCCTGTCTATGGCACAGATGCATGCGAGGGTATTCACATCGTGTTTTTTCTGCACATGTTTTACGGC
>DUZB01000241.1 GCA_013349725.1 Deltaproteobacteria bacterium
GAAATGTCTTTCTGAGAAAGATTCCTTGATTCTTCAGAGGTTTTCCAGAGAAATACTTCCTGAAGCTCTGCCGCTTCTATCTCCGGGGCCTGTGACAAGTCCTTGGGATCATGGCATGGTATTGCCCCCACTCTCCGGCATCCCGGAATTCGATTATTTTCTCAGTGATTGATTTCAGATCATTATCCATGAACATGGTTGGAATTCATCTCCGGATATCATTTCGGATAGGGTCGTCCCGTTACCGCTTTATAAATTTTGAGTGCCGTTCCATCAAATAGTTTTTGATATTCAGAACGTTCACTCTCCTGGTGTGGAAATGTACGTCCCCTATCTTAACTATCTTAAGGTCTTCTTCCCTGTCGCATTTTGGATGAAACTCCCCTTTACATGTGAGGTTTTACCTATTATTGTGGGAACTTCATTTTGTTGTTTGACTGGCGGCTCTGATGCCTCATATGAAACTTCAATGAAATCGAACCGCAAAGTCGCGAAGGACGCAAAGCCTTTTTCGAATCGGAACGGACGATTCGAAAAAACAGCCATTATTTTCTTCAGTGTGATCCTTCAGAACATCATTCTGATAACGTAAGCATTCTCTAAAACGCCCGCAGGGCTGATTGCTTTACCGAATCGTCCGTTCCGATTCGGTAAAAAACAATATCTTAGCGTTCTTAGCGTCTTGAGCGTAGCGGGCGGTTAAAAGTTGGGGGAAACCGGGAGGAAAATGAAGACGCGAATTCTTCTCGCAGGAATCATTGCTTCGATTCTATTTCTGCCTTTGCAGGGACAGTCTGGAAATGGCGTGGAAAACGCCTCAGGCCGGACAGAAACCGTTTTTTCCAGGGGCCTTTCTCCTTCGAGACAATATGCCGCTGAGCTCCTCTCCTTTCTTATGCAGATTGTTCTGGGTCAGGAAGGGGGGCCGAGATTCAAGAAAGATTGGGCGACCCGGGGGGTTGATGAAAAACTGGATTATGCGAAGATTTCAGAAATGATGTCCGATCATGATGCCGGCCAGTTGGACTTGATCGTACTGGACCCGGGCCTGCATTATTTCACGAAGGTGCTCTATCGATACGACAACGGCCTGAGTCAGTATAAGGGCCGGTTCGATTTTGCCAGCGTATATCCTGCAACCGAGATTGTGGCCTTGAGATTGTTGTTATTGAAAAAAATCAACGAAGGGGAGAAGATTAACCTGGAGGAACTTATCCGCATGGAGGATCTTCTCATGAACCCCGGGGCGGAGATAACAGACCAGGATCTGAAAGCGGTGAACTTGAAGGCCGAAGAAATGAAGTTTTTAAGAGACATCCTGGCCGACGAACCGCGTCTGTTTGAATACCTCAAGTCGCCTTTCTTGGTGAGGGGGTTGGTACGGGCGGGCGCAGCAGGCATGAATTCCTTCTCGCGGGAGATGATGGGATTGGCCAACTATAAGGGTTGTCGCTGTTCTTATTTTGCAGGGTCGAAAAAGAGTGATGCAGTGAAGATTGCGGTGCTGCCATCGATTATCGGGGAATTTGATTTCGCAGGGGATCTGCCCGGGCTTTCGGAATTCGGTTTCAAGCCCACAGAAGACTTTATGGAAATTGTCAGAAAGCTTGAAACGGACATCCTTTCTCAAACGAGGCAGTTGCTGGAAAAAGGGGATTGCATGGAACTTTCCTCCAAAGAGATTGGGAAGAAATGCCGGGATGCCGACTGGAAAGGCATGCTTCAAAATAACCTGGCCTTTTATGTGGAAGACAAGCGCCCCCTTGTGATCACACCGCATAACGCCGCTGAGGTTTTGCACGATGTATGCCCGGAAGCCGACTTCACCGTTATCCTGTTGGACAAAAATGTGTACCTGACAGTCGACCTGACTGAAAAAGGGGATATGTACCCGGCGGTTCCCTGGATGTACCTGGATATCATGGATATTCAGTATTCCCAGGCGGGAAATGAGATAGAGGAGATCAGCCGGTTTATCTGTTCAAAAATCAGCAGGGAAAAGGTTGTTTCAGCGACGGGTGAATGATCCAAACCTGTATGGTCCTTAAGAGAAAAGAATGTGGACGCTGATAAACGCAGATTATCTCTGGATTTTTTATTTTAAATAATACTCTGCGTGTATCTGCGAAAATCTGCGTCCCCAAAGCTATATAATCACTTATGTAATTAGGAATAAACACATGAAAAAGGTTGTTTCAAATGAAGTCTGGGTAATGGGAGACCTGCGAAACGAGAAGTTTCTCGATTTGAGTCTCAGGGCTCTTGCCAAAGCACGGGACCTGGCCGGCTCATTCAGTGGAAAGGCCGGTGTGGTGCTTTTTGATTTTTTAGAAGAAAAGCCGGCAAACGCAGCCGGGCCGGCTCCTGTTGCGGCTGAACCGGCCATTAGAAAATGTCTGGCCCATGGGGCAGACAAGGTTTATCTGATTGAACAGAAAGGCCTGACCTTGCACGGGGCGGATGTTTGCGCTTTTGCCCTCGCAGAGGCCGTCGAGGAACGACGTCCCGCACTCGTTCTTTTTGCACTCACCGAATTCGGGCGTGAGATGGCGGCCATATCCGCCCGTTTATGTAACGCCGGATTGATTTCAGATTGTCAGAATCTGCGCGTGGAGAATGGACGGATTATCGGTACCTGCCCGGCATGGGGCGGAGAAATCATGGCTGAAATTACGTATTCCGATACCCATGAACCAGGATTTGCTACCATCCAGCCAAATCTTTTTTCCGCAGTTGAAGCAAAGGCTGATCCTGGTGAGATTATCCGTATAAGCGTGGCAGGTTCGGGGAAAATGCGCAGGGCCAAGCTCCTTTCCTTATCGCCCGAGCCGTTGGACGAGAAAAAACTGGAAGAGGCAAAGGTGGTCGTTGTGGGTGGGGCCGGCCTCGGAGATATGGAAGGT
>DUZB01000226.1 GCA_013349725.1 Deltaproteobacteria bacterium
CCCTCCTGAGACAGTTTCTGCGCCGTATGAAAGCCAACTTCTCCAGCGCCCAGAATGATAATTTTCACAGCACCATCCTCCATTCCGGATAGGGTCAAATAGTTAAGTCGTTGAGTCGTTGAGTTGGAATATAAGCATGAAGAATTCATCCCTCTTTCGAACGAGGTCTGCATCCAATCGACAGAAAACCGAGACTCATCCCGGAAAACGACCCCTCCCAAGGCGAACCTATAGAAAAGCTTTGGTGAAAAGTCAATCATTCAGTTTGTGGCATCCCGGGGTTTCAACGAAGAAAATCTCCGGAACTATCTGTTTACAATCCACCTGCGCAGTGATATAAAGCCGGGTTCAGGGGATGGAGGAACAAATCACCCCTGCGGCACTATCCGTTCAGACTATTTTCATCATTTTCACCAGGATGTCCACATTACACCATACGAGCGCCGCCTCTGGCCCGAAAAAAAAGGCCAGGCAGATCGAGACAGAAACTTATGCATTCCCACGCAGGAGCGTGGGAACGAGAAATTATTCTCACACGTACGGGGTTATCCGATGGTTTTAAAGAGGTTCCGGCTGAAAGATCATGGCTGAAATTAACGGCAACTATTATCAAAGCGACATCTTGAAAGCCCATATTGACAGATTTCCCGGCGCGAAAGTTTTTGTGATCGGCGACATCATCATGGACAGATATATCTGGGGCAACGTTTCCCGCATATCCCCCGAAGCGCCCGTCCCGGTCGTTGATGTGAAGATGGAAAACGGCATGTTAGGGGGGGCCGCCAACGTCATTCGCAACATAGCAGCCCTTGGCGCAAGACCGGTTCTGTGCGGGGTAGTGGGCAAAGACGAAACCGGGGAGGAAATTCTCTCTGAAATTGAAAAGATGGGATTGAAAAAAGACGGAATTGTGACGGAAGACAGCAGAATAACCAGCGTAAAGACAAGGGTCGTCGCGCACAATCAGCAGGTGGTCCGTTTTGATCGTGAAAGCCGCAAAGAAATCAGCCCGACCAGCATCAAGAACATTTTATCCTACATCGAGGAGAATCTTGCCGAGATTGATGCCATCGTCATTTCAGACTACGGCAAGGGAGTGATCTCCGGACAGATCATGAATGGGCTTACCACTCTGATCGGGCCGCCGGCAAAACGCACCATCATTCTTTCCGTCGATCCGAAAACAGGCAATTTCGAGTATTATCAGGGCGTGGATATCATAACACCCAACCATCATGAAGCAGGTCTTTTCTGTGGGATAGAAATTGTAGACGAAGAAACCCTTCTGCGAGCGGGAAAAGCCATGTTGGACCATCTCCACTGCCGGTCCGTATTGATCACACAGGGGAAAGATGGGATGACTCTTTTCGAGAAGGCCGGGGAAATCACCCATATCCCAACTGTCGCCAAGAAAGTATTTGATGTAACAGGCGCCGGCGATACGGTAATCGGGACCATTTCCCTGGCCTTAGCCTCAGGTTTAGACTTGAAATCGGCAGCCATTCTGTCCAATTTCGCCGCCGGCATTGTTGTGGGAGAAGTGGGGACCTCGGCCGTCAATGCAAAGGATCTCAAGGAAGCGATAGGAAAATGAGTGTACCGGAAGAGCCGGATAAAGTGAAGCTTCTCATCAGCCTGTTTTCTCCACGGGAAGACCTGATTCACGAAGTCATCAGCAACATGACCGATCTGTTTGGCCCCGTGGACTGGATGAGCCCGCCGCTTTTCTTTGACCGCACCCGATATTACGCCGGAGAAATGGGCTGGCCTCTTCACAGAAGGTTTATTTCGTTTCATACCCTCATACCACCGCAAGATCTGATTCCCATCAAAATAAAAACCAACGAAATAGAGCGCGGGTACCTGGACGGGGAGAACAGATTGATCAATATTGACCCCGGGTACGTTTCGGCGGAAAGACTGATCCTTGCCACGGGAAAGAATTACATCCACAGGATTTATCTGGGCAAGGGGATCTTTGCGGACCTTACCCTGATCTTCAAGAGGGGGACCTTTGTGCCCCTGGAATGGACCTACCCGGATTATTCAGACCCGAAAATGATCGAGATATGGAACCAACTCCGGGAAAGGTACATGAACGAAATTCGGGAAAAAAGATTGCGGAATAAGACAGAGGAGAGGAGATAAAACAAATTGATTAAGAGTATGACCGCCTATGGGAGAGGGGAATACCAGGATGGAAGCAGAAGCTATATCTGCGAGATGAAATCGGTAAACAATCGGCATAAAGATATCCTCCTGAGAACCCCCAGAAACCTTCAACCCATTGAAGAAAGCCTCAGGCTCATGATATCTTCAACGATCGGCAGGGGGCGGGTGGAAGCAACCATCCAGATCGAAAAAGGCGAAAACGACCTTCCCTATGAACTGGAGATCAATAAACCCCTGGTGGATGCCTACCTTGGAATTTTTCAGGAACTGGCAGAACGTTCAGGATTGGCAAAAGATGTGGGCATAAGCGCCCTGATCGGCATGAGGGACGTCATCCTGACGAAGACCGAAGAGAGTGATTTGGATGAGATAAAACCCTGGCTTGTACAGGCGATCCATAAAAGTCTCGATTCCCTTATGGAGATGAAACTGAAAGAGGGTCATGAAATCGAAAAGGATTTCAATCAGAGGATATCCCTCCTGGAAGGGTATTTAGACAAAATACATGAACGCGCTCCGGGCCTCGTTCAGGAATATAGAACGCGTTTGATCGAAAACGTAAAAAAGATGATTCAGGATCTGGAAGTGGATGAAGAACGCATCAGCAGAGAAACCGCCCTGTTTGCCGACAGATCGGACATCACAGAGGAGATCGTCAGGGCAAAAAGCCATTTCAAACAATTCAGGACCTACCTTGCCGACGATGACGCTG
>DUZB01000266.1 GCA_013349725.1 Deltaproteobacteria bacterium
TTTTGCGGCACTCACGGACCCAAACCCTGAAAGGGTTAGAGAACCGTTCCCCGGCGTAACCTGCGTTTCCAGACGATAGAGTCCCAGATGTCCGCTGCTGCCCGTAGCTACGGTATGCAAAACTCCGGGATGAAGAGGGCCTTGGGGGATCAGGGAACCACCGCCCTGCTCGGGTACACTGATGAATTTCTCTTCAAGGTTCTCCTGGTCTATGTAAGAGAAGTGGACGTCGTAAAATTCCATTCCTCCGATCTTCTTGAGTTGTTCCTTGACGCGGCGACGGGTTTCGAGGGCGTATTCCAGACATCTCTGCACCGCCTTTTTATCGTAATCTTCATGGGGATAGAGCAGCTTTAAAAGACCCGATACCGTATGTTTCACCGCTATGGTATCCCGCTGGTTCAAATCCCGCCCCAGCTTGAAATACCGGTTGATGGCATCAGAGAAATTCCGCTTTCTCATCTCCCGGAAAAACTCGGCCAAATAGTCCACGATCAGGCCATACTGGTTCGTGATGTATTCGGGACGCATCTTGGGAATTTCCCAGCCCGGAATATAGGCGTGAAAACGGTCGAAAAAGGCCGAATCGATCATGGCCTCGGGAAAGGGGGCCAGGAGGTGACTGGTCTTGACCAGGGTATCCACCGACTGATTGAGGTTCCCCACAAAGACCATGGAGGCATAGGCGTTGATCAGGTCGCGCCCACGGGCAAAGGAGCCCGAGGCCATATAGTCCTTCATGATCTGCACACCATCGTTGTCCTTGAAGGAGATCCCGGCCACCTCATCAAAGGCCACCACGTCCCACAGGCCAACAAGCCCCACGGTATGATTCGCCAGGTTATAGAACAGGTTCGCAACCGTAGTTCGGCCTCCGGAGATGAGGATGCTGTTGGGGCTGATCTCTTTGTAGATGTGGCTCTTCCCGGTCCCTCGGGGTCCAAGTTCGCAGACATTGTAATTGTTTTCAACCAAGGGTATCATTCGGGTCAGGAGGTGCCATTTCACCCGATTCTCGAATTGGGTGGGTTCCAGGCCGGTGGAGCGAAGGAGGACATCCAGCCACTGCTCTTCGGTAAAATGCTTCCTGCCTTCAAAGAGTTCTTCCATATCCATATTGGGCATCTGGATCGGTTTCAACTCCCTGACAAGAAAAGGCGATCCCTTTTGCCCCTCTTCATAGAAATACTCCATGGAGATGATGGACCAGATTCCCCCCGCCAACAGTTTTTCATAACGCCGTACCGTCTGCGTGCTTATCTCCACCCCTTTGATCCCCAGGTTGGACAGGAGGGCCTCATACACATCCCGCTTTTCATTGAGCTTGACCGTGGCCTTATCAATGATCTTNAGGGTCCCTCGTTCCCGGATGATCGATTTCACCTTTTCGGCTTCGTCGGGTCGCACATAATTTTCGGCCAATATCCGTTTTACGGTGATAAGACCATCCTGGATAATCGCTTCATCGTTCGAAGCGCAGTGTTGCCCAAGAAGGTACTCCAGCACATAGACCGGAACATTCGCGCCTTCCTTCACCAGTTTGGTAAGGTCTTTTCGAACAACTCGACCCGCGAAATACCGATTGAGCAGCTCGTCCAGGCTCTCGTCCCCCAAACGTTCAATTTCGGTGTCTTTTTGGATATCAGAAATCATCGGTAAATGCCCTGTCTATGATTACATCCACACTTTCCTGCTCCACCCCGGTTTCAGCGTCCCTTAACACAAGCCGATATTTGGCTTTCTTGTCATACTCCTTAGCCTGAAGCACAAGGGTGACCGATTTTTTACGTTCCTCAATATTGTTGGAAGAACTCTCAAAGCGTACGGATTCAATATTGGTAACCGGATCATTTCCATCGTATACGGCCACTTTGAGGGTAATGGGTTTCACCCGATCGCTGACCGGTTCCATCTGGATCATCTCGAACCGGTGCCGGGAGGTGGTAATCTTGTGGCTGGTCCCCAGCACATGGACGGTAACCTGTTTCGTCATTGTGGCGCCTGCCCCCTTTTCTTTTCTATGTCGAACCGTGACCACCGGCACAACGATTTCCTGGAGCATGGCCCCTCCATGAACAAATCGGGCGCCTCCCATAAAATGAAATCGATTGGTCCCTTTGGGAATCCAGAACTCCATGTCCCCTTCGGCATTCGCGGTGATGGCGGTTGTGCCATGCCATACACTGTCATGGTCTCCGAGATTTTGCCCAAGGAGAAAACGCTGTTTTGCCTTCACCGTTCCCGGTGGCTTATCCTGGAGGCTGCTTTTGTCGGGCTCCCCGGGGGGCGATTCCGTGAACAGAAAGCCGTGATCCGCAGTGACAAGCACATGGTGCCCATTCAGGTTATTGATGACGTAGGTCACCACCGATGCCAGATCATTAACGGCCCGTCTCACCGCTTCGAACGTGTGCCCTTCGGTGGAGGCGGAATCCCCGGTTGCATCGATCGCGTTGTGGTAGATGTAAATAAGACGTTTATCCTTGATGAAGGCGCGTCCTTCTTCCTTTTTCATCTCCAGGAGATCATCGGCCTTTACAGCCAGTCCTTCCACAGAGTCAAGGATCTGGCTTCTTTGTTCCAGAGAGGCCATGGGGTGACTGTCCACCAGGACATCTCCATTGGGCTTATACGCCAGTTTTTCATGCGGCAACAAGGCAGCCATACCAAGAGTCGTATAGGATGGCAGGACACCCAGTTGTGAACCAAGTTGGGCTTCAAAACGGTATTTGCCATTGAGTTCCCGCGTGAGTTCCTCCGCAGCTTCATAGCGGAAGGCATCGCTGATGATAACAAAGCTCCGCCGACGTTCGGCCTCTTTCAATCGGGGGGCGACATGCCTCTTAAAAAACTGTTGCTGATTGGGGATATCC
>DUZB01000325.1 GCA_013349725.1 Deltaproteobacteria bacterium
CTTTGACCTCGGCTCTCCCCTGGCAGACCTGCACAGCCGTCTTGAGAATATCCACAATCCGGCTTTCAATGAGGGTAAGCCCCCCCTTCTCAGCTTCCCGCTCTATCCTGGAAAGCCTCAAAAGATCCTCCACAATGGCTTCAAGGCGGTCCACGTGTTTGGCAATGATCGTCAGGAATCGCTTTGCCTCTTGAGGGTCATTCGCGGCCCCGTCTCGAAGGGTTTCCACGAACCCCTTGATGGCCGTAATGGGGGTTTTGATCTCATGGGAGACGTTGGCCACAAAGTCACTGCGGATGTTCTCTAATTTGCGGAGACGGGTGACATCGTTTAACACAATCAGGGCGCCGATGCGATTCCCGGATGAATCAAGAAGCATGGTTCCGTGGGCATTGACCACAAAGGCCTCGTCAGGGGACATGAGCACATCCGCCTCCATGGGTTCCCGGCTGGACAGGGTGTCCCTCAAGAAACGGTGAAGCACCGTATTGCGGGCCACTTCCTGAATCGTTCTTCCGTTGGCCTCCGCTCGATTGCAGCATAAAATATCGGCCGCAACCTGATTCATATGAATGACCCGTTCTTCCATGCTCAGGGCCACCACCCCTTCCGCCATACTGGAAAACACCGCCTCCATTTCGTTTCGCTGGCGCACCACCGTTTCCATGCGTTCGCGAAGTTCCTGGGCTGTCTGCCCCAGGCTTTCGGAAAGGGCCTCCATTTCCCTGGACCCTCGAATCGATGGTCTCAGCTGGTATTCCCCACGGGCAAGGGATTCCGCCCAATCTCTGATTTGCTGAATGGGGCGGGTAATTTTTCGAGAAACCAGCAGACCTAAAAGGGCTGCGAAGGCGGCGATCACCAGGCCTGCAAGGATGACTTTGGTTCGGATCGACTGATAGGCGGCATCGATGCCGCTGATGGGGATAGCCGTTCGAACAACTGCGAGGATACGGCCACCCTTGACCACAGGGATCGCCGCATACATGAGGTTCTCGTGAAGGGTAAGGCTATGGCGTATGGACGAACCGAAATCCCCCTTCATGGCCTGTAGAAATTCCGAGCGATCCACATGGGTATCCATGGATGCAGGATCTTCATCGGAATCGCCGATGACTTTCCCTGAAGGAAGGATCACGGTAATGCGGGTGGAGGCGTGAGAACCGATGGCCTTTGTGAGCCGATCCACCTTCTTTTCATCCAGCGGGTCCAGGGATGGAAGCACTTCCATCTCGAAAAGACGGGCCCTGGCCTTCAGGTCCGAGGCCGTCCGGTCGAGGTAGAACGTACGGAATGCACCCGATGCATACCATGTGGCTGCCGCCAAAGCAATAACGGTAATCAACAGATAGGAAGGGTAGACCTGCCAGAAAAGTCGTCTTTTTCCATTCATGGCTCACTCACTCCTTGAATCGATATCCGACGCCTCGCACGGTTTCAATGAACGTTCCTCCTTCGCCCAGTTTCTTACGAAGGCCGACGATTTGGACATCCACTGCCCGCTCGGTGACGAAATAGTCGCTTCCCCGCACGGAATCGACGATCTGAAAGCGGGTAAAGACCCATCCGGGCCTCCGCGCCAGGAAATGCAGGATGCCGAATTCGGTAAATGTCAGATCTATGGACTCCCCGTTGTAGAGCACTTCCCGGCGGCCTGGATGAATCATTAGCCCGTGGCTTCGCAATACATCCGATTCCTCCGGCAGATCTTTCACCTTTCTTCGAAGAAGGGCCTTTACCCTGGCCACCAGAATTTTTGGGCTGAACGGCTTGGTCACATAATCATCCGCTCCCAATTCAAGGCCTTTCACCACGTCCGATTCCTCTCCCCGGGCCGTTAACATGACAATGGGAATTTTGTTGGTTTCGCTGTTATTTTTCAAGAATTTTGCTACTTCAAGACCATCCATTCCGGGAAGCATGAGATCCAGAACCAGGAGATCCGGTTGTTCTTTGCGGGCCAATTCGAGTGCCTTTTCTCCGGTATCCGCGGGAATGACGCTGTACCCCTCTTTTTTCAGGTTGAAGCACACCAGTTCCAGGATATCTTCTTCATCATCTACCACAAGAATTCGTTCTTTGAGCATCAGGGTTCTCTCTTCTGACGGATCGTCGGCTGGGTTATGGCCATAGAAAAGTTAATACTATTAAAGGGGATAATATCATTCCCACAGGTTCATGTAAAGATTCAACGGTGAAGAAGTATTTGATGTCGGCTGCCCCCAACGAATTCATCACACAGCCTGAGTCGAAGACGAGAACCTTATTCTGAATAGGAAGTAAAAAGAGGATGGTTCTTCTGAGAAAGGGATTGGGGGGGAGTGTAATACCGAAAGGTTTTCGCGGGGGGATGTGGGATAAGATGTGGATCAGAAGAATCGGGAGGGGGATGGCATCAAGCCGGTCCGTTCATGGCATCGCAGAATGGGATGTTTTTGTGCAACCAGGATAAGATATTCTCTCGGGTATCAGCCGAAAGCTCTTTGTCTAAAATTTCAAAATTCAATACATCCGTTGTTCTCTCATAGATCATCATGACGCGGGCGGGTTCCGTTCCCTCGGAGGTCAGCCCCGCAGAATGGGGTAGATCAAATACCCCGTGCAGACGGTTTGTGTATCTCTTGTTTTCCATAATGGTACTCCTTTCCCGGCTTTATAAAGGCGCCGGAATGTCTAAATGTTGCTTTTTCGTTTCGTAAATTTTTCTTTGGTTGCTTCGGCATCCTTCATTTCTCGGTTTACACTTTTTTGGAAATAGAGTGTATTACCGATTTGCAAATAGGGTTCCGACGGTGAGAATTGGATGCGGAAATTGG
>DUZB01000209.1 GCA_013349725.1 Deltaproteobacteria bacterium
GGACGGTTCAGGGAGTTGCCGGACTTTTCAGGCGGTTTACTGCAGAAAAAAAGCACGGCATGTTCACAAGAACATGCCGTGCCGGGAAAAAGAGAGAAAGCAGAAAAACCTTACAACGCTGTCGTATCCAGATAACGAGCGATCGCACCGTCATATTCATGAGTCAGACGAAAAACCTTTTTAGCCAGTCTGAACCGGGTTTCCGGGGTGGTTTCCCCACCGTGTGTTTTCATTTCCTCTAAAACAATTTTATAGTCCGCAGTATCCACGACTACCGTTACATCCCTGAAGTTCTTGGCCGACGAACGCAACATGGACGGTCCCCCGATATCAATATTCTCTATGGCCTCCTCCAAAGTTACGCCGGCTTTCGACACTGTCTTTTCAAACTGGTACAGATTCACCACCACCATATCGATCGGTGTGATGCCGTGCATCTTCATCATATTGACATGATCTGGGTTATCGCGAAGTCCTAAAAGGCCCCCGTGAACTTTGGGGTGAAGGGTTTTGACACGGCCGTCCATCATTTCCGGAAAACCGGTATAATCTGAGATATCGGCTACGGAAACGCCTCCCTCTCTGAGAACCTTCGCGGTTCCGCCAGTGGAAAGAATCTCAACACCCATGTCTGAAAGAGACTTTCCAAAATCTACGATCCCTTCCTTGTCGGTAACACTGATAATGGCTTTCCGTATCTTGCCCATGCATCTTCTCTCCTTTGAAATTACAACTTTCCAGATAATGGTCTTGGGGACGCGGATTTCCGCGGATAGACGCAGATCATTGTCACCTATAAAAAATCAGAGTTAATCTGCGTTCATCAGCGTCCGATTGTAAAAGTGTCAGTTGTTCTTTTCCGTATCGGAAACCGGAAAAGGAACCTTTAGAAAATCAATCCCTTCCTTTTTAAGGGTTTTCTCTTCCTCTTCAGTGGCTGAGCCCCTGATGCTTCTTCTATCGGTCACCCCATAATGAATTTTCAGGGCTTCCGAAGCAAACCTTGCGCCTACATCTTCGGAATTGCTTTTGATGTATTCCACCACTTCTTTTGCAAGCCTGTTGTAATCGATTTCCGCTTGACGATTTGTCGGGACGGGTGGTGATCTTTTTACCGCAACGGGTGAGAGGACCTTCCTTACGTTGGAATCATCACAGTAAGGGCAGGAAACCAGATTTTTAAATTTTTGTTCCTCAAAGGATTCGAGACTGTCAAACCAACCCTCGAATATATGTCCTTGTGAACACTCCATGTCAAATGCAATCATACCGCTCCTGTTTTATCTCTCAGAATAAAGAACAGCCAGAATACTGGTCTCCGTTTCTCCCCCGCATTTTACCAGGTGGGGAACCGTAGAGTCGTAGTAGATGGAGTCCCCGGGTTCAAGGATATGTATCTCAGCGCCGAGGCGAACTTCCATTCGGCCTTCCAGTACGAAGATAAATTCCTGACCATCATGGGTGGATCTCTCTTCCTCTGTTTCAGAAGGCGCCAGGGTTACCAGAAACGGTTCCATGTGCCTGTCTTTCTTTTGGGGGGCCAGAGATTCGTAGCCATAACCGTAATGTTTGCCCTTGTGGGAATCATACCTGGAAATTACTTTACGGTCATGCTTCCGCACGATGGTATGGGGCAGATTATCCTCTCCGGAAATAAAATATCCCATTTTCAGGTCCAGAGCCTTTGCCAGTTTAATGACGGTTCCCAGGGGCGGCGTAAGCTCTCCGCTTTCAATGTCTTCCAACAGGGAAACCGCAAGATCTGTTCGCTGGGCCACATCGGTAAGGCTCAGGTTGCGATCTTTTCTCACTGCTTTAAGACGCTCACCCACGTTCACCCGTATATCTTCCTGTGGAGATTCGGAGCTGATGCCGTGCAGAAAGTCCTTTTCCTCGTCTCTGCCTCCAAACTGGCCGCTGATATCGGTCAGGAAATCCTGATAGGCATCATGTTTCCCATCCTGTGGTTCACCATTTCTCATCTCGTATCCTCTGCAAGTTGAAATACCGTAAAGGTTACACGTGACATTTCCCATCCATTTCAGGTTTCCAGGAGAAAAATAACTTCCATCCTGACACGGTATTCTACCATTTTTTCGCCTTCAACGGCTACTCTCTGTTCAAGCACCCTCAATCCAGTTATATTCCGTAATGTTCGATTGGCTCTCTCGAAACCCACTTTGATTGCGTCATCAAAGCTCGTGTTGGATGCCCCGATGATCTCTGTGACTCTCGCTACACGATCCATAAAACGTCCTCCTTGACAAGATATTTCTCTGCATGAACGTTCGATAAGTTTATCCTCGTTCTTGACAGCTTTCCAGCGGTCCTCTATGATGAAATCCCCAATACTTGAGAAAGTAAAGGAAAAGACCGTAAAAATCAATCGGTTTTTGAAAATAACCAAACACTCTCGAAAAAAAGTCCGGCTTTTTGACTTTTTGCGGGAGCATCAAAGTCTTTTAAGAGAAAGGGCCTTTTATGATGAGTGAAAAACAGTATCTTGTGGATGACCTTACCCTGAATGAATCGTGGAGAATGTTCCAGATTATGGCTGAGTTTGTGAAGGGATTTGAAGTCATGCCGGAAGCCTTTCCCGCAGTGAGTGTTTTTGGATCGGCCAGAACCAAACCCAGTAGCGCCATATACAAGGGTACGGTAAAACTGGCCCGAATGCTCGTTGAAAACGGTTTCAACGTCATTTCCGGGGGGGGGCCCGGGGTCATGGAGGCGGCAAATCTGGGGGCGTCCGAGGCGAATGGCAAATCCG
>DUZB01000392.1 GCA_013349725.1 Deltaproteobacteria bacterium
TCTCCTGCCTCCTTCACGATGAGGGCGCCAGCGGCAGTGTCCCAGGGTTTCAGGTTCTCTTCCCATAAACCGTCGAACTTTCCGGCCGCCACGTAACACAGGTCAATAGCTGCGGACCCTGCCCTTCGAACGCCCTGGGAAGAGAGTATCATCCGCTGGAACTGTTCAAAGATCCGTCGGGGCCTCTCCCGGATATCGTAGGGAAAACCGGTGGACAACAGAGATTCGCTCAGGGCTGAGGCATTTGAAACATGAATCGGTTTATCATTTAAAAACGCTCCCATTCCAAGCAGCGCGTGAAAAAATTCCTCCATGATTGGGCTGTAGACAACACCCAGCACGATCTCTTCTCCCACCTCAAGGGCTATGGAAACGGCGAAAAAAGGAAACCCGTGAGCGAAATTGGTGGTTCCGTCCAGGGGATCCACGATCCAGGTCCGCGAAGAAACCACTTCCTGGTCTCCCGCTTCCTCCGACAGAATGTTGTCATCCGGAAAATGGGTTTGAAGCATTTCTAATACCGTCGTTTCAGCGGCGATATCCGCCTCTGTCACCAGATCGACCTCCCCTTTTTTCACAATCTGATGGGTCTTGCCAAAACTCTCTTTCAACAGGGCTCCGGCCGCCTTTGCCGCCATGCCTGCAATATCAAACTCTTTTTCGAACATAAGTCACTCGCACCTGTTGCATTTTCTTCACGAAAGGCAAAGTCGATGGTCTTGTAAAAGTCAAAAGTCATCCGTTTTCGTCATTCCCGCGAAGCTTGTCCTCGACTCCGATCGGGGAGCGGGAATCTATAAGTGCTTGCTTATCCTGGATTCCCGCGTTCGCGGGAATGACGGTCTTCGGGACTTTCAAATAACTAAATAATAACCTTTTGATATGATTGACAAGTTATTTTCGTTCACAGTGCTGCTGGCGGCATGAGATAGCTTTTTACGGAATCATCAAAGTTGTCATTCCGTCATTCCACCTTGATTTTCACGGCCTTTTTCCTGCTTGCCGGATCATTCTTCTTTTCAAGGTGCTCGATTCCTGCATCCACCAGGCATTTTACCGCCTTCAAAAACTCCAGTCGGGATTGCCGCAGGTGTTTCATGAACTCGGGCTTCTTTCCGGACATCTTTTCCAACCCTTTAAAGAATTTTCCAACCGGACAGGAACTTTTTTCATTTTCATCAACGTTTCTCTTTCTTGCCATCTTATCCCCCTACGCCTCAAAATGAATTCGCAGATACTGCCCATCCAGCTTCGCACTCACCACTTTGGAAGCGGCTACCTGACGGGGGAGCAGGATATGCCTTTTGAAGCTCCCCACCCGAACGACCAGTTCATCCGAAATCTTATTCAGGTCCACATTCTCTTTTTCGACAAAAGGAAGTTTTAATTTCAAGAGGTATTTTCCGCCGGACTTCCTGAAGCTGTAAGGCTCTCCATCAAAAAAGCGATCCAGCGGATTTCTGTCCCCGTAGATCTGACCGGCCAGATCCGCGAGGCTGTCCTGCCCCAAGACTTCACCTCGGAACAGGTGTACGGGAAAGATAGGAACCGGATTGAAATAAGCTGCGGCCTCCTTGAGATATTCCTCCTGCTTTTTCCGCCAGTCCTCAAAGTAAGGCTCTTTTACGGTATCGGGAATGATCCGGTTCATGATGATCGCATCTACGCTCATCCGGTACAGGGAGAAATACATGAAAGCCCGCTGGGTTTCCTTTAAAACAATTTTTTCCGGGTTCGCGACGAGACGGACGGAAGTGGTTTTCGGATCAACCAGGATTTCATCCACGCCCCGGAGCCGATTGAAAAGCTTCTCAATCCCCTGAAAATATTTTTCTCCGGGAAGGGGAATGTCATACAATCGCTTTACTACAGGTCGCGCAACCCTGGCGATGGCCCTCTCCATTTTAAAGATCTTCTTGATATACCATTCCAGCGTCGTTGGAATGCTGATAAAACGGAGGGATTCACCGGTGGGGGCACAATCCAGAAGGACCACGTCAAATTCCTTGTTCCGAACGTACTGATTGATGTAGAGAAGCAGACTGACTTCCTCCATACCGGGCAGGATCGCCAGTTCTTCGGCCAGGATTTCATCCAGGCCCGTGGTGTTCAGGAGGGTGGAAAGATACTCGTGAATATCCCCCCAGTTCTTTTCAATTTCCTCCTGGATGTCCAGTTCCTGAATCCACAGGTTCTCCCTGATCTTGACCACTTTTCCCCGGTTCTGATCCACCAGGTTTTTCTCCAGGTCAAAAATATCCGAGAGGCTGTGGGCCATGTCCAGGGACATGATCACGGTCTTGAATCCCTGTTCCGCCGCCCTGATCCCGGTTGCTGCGGCTACACTCGTCTTTCCAACCCCGCCTTTGCCGGCAAAAAAAATGATTCGCATATTTCCCCGCCTGAGAATAGTAAAATCGTTGAGTTGTTGAGTCGTTGAGTTGTCAAGTGGTTGACTTTATCTTAACACATCGGAGGGGGGTTTCAAAGGCAAACTGCTTTCTACCTGATGTCCCTGGATTCCCGCGTTCGCGGGAATGACGAAAACGGACAGTTTTTGACTTTGCACGAATTCATCAATATTCCATGGCAGGAAACACAGAAATTTCTTGAATTCAAGATCACGACTGGATATGATGTGGGAGAGTAACCACTTGAAAAGGAGGGCTTGGTTCTAATTTCGCCCACTTGATCCAATTAGTCGAGAGTACGTTCGGAAGGTCATAATCTTAATCGTAATCATAATCTTACTCTTTTACAGCCTATTT
>DUZB01000215.1 GCA_013349725.1 Deltaproteobacteria bacterium
GGTCATTGCTTCTTCGGCCGCAATCCGTGCAAGAATATGTGTCCTGGGCAGACCATTGCCCTTGGGTAAACCGCCGATTTCTCCCACGAGGAAAGCGTCATCTCCCGGGGTGGGGAAAATGGATATCCGTTTGAAACCTCTTTGCCCCTCCAGGATAGCGCATTGGGTTTCCTCAACCGTTTTACCAAGGGGGGTAATCAAACCCATTCCGGTAATGTAAGCCCGAACATTCGTCAAGCTGCTGCTCCAGGGGTCTCTTCCCGTATATATTGAGCCAGCGATTTCAAGGTGGCAAAGACCTTTGCACCCAGTTCTCTGTTGTCTATTTTTACACCATAATCCTTTTCGATCATCATCACCAGCTCAAGGATGTCAATGGAATCGAGACCGAGCTCTCCCCCGACCAAAGGGTCATTTTCAGCAATGTCTTCAGGTTTCGTCTCTTCCAGGTTCAGCGTGGCGACAATCTTGCGTCTCAATTCGTCAGTCAGTTTATCCATAATAGGTTTTCCCGCGCGGAGCAACTGCCCGCAGTTTTGTAGGATCTGTGCGGTAAGGAAGATCGTGGCAGGATGCCACTCGCACAGTTACTGTAACACCATGCAATGCCTTGCTCGGATTTGCTGTACTTTCTTCTTGTGGCTTTACACAGCAGAGGAAATATCGTAAAAGAATACAATCTATCATCATTTCCTTTTCCGGTCAATCTCAATTTCCCGGTAGGTTTGTCTTTTGAAATCAAGGAATTACACTGTAGGTTTTTATTTATGAAAATGGATCTGGACAAGCTCATGCCTCACCGGGCGCCCATGAGGCTGATCAAGAAAGTCGTTGATCTGGGCCGGGACTGGGCTATTACAGAATCTGTGGTTCTGGAAGAGTGGCCGCTCTGCCAGGGGGATTCCGTGAGTCCTATCGTTCTGATAGAGTTGGTCGCGCAGAGTGCAACGGTGTTCTTAGGCTGGCGGGAATTTCAGAAAAAGGGCGAGGATTTTGAGGGGAAAGGCTGGCTGGTTGGTATCCGGGAAGCAGTTTTTCATTGCGAGAAAATCGATCTGAACAGCGTTCTGATAACCGAGTCCAGGGAGGTCTTTGAATATGACATGTATCATGAGATTACGGGTACGATAACTGCGAACGGGAACCTGCTTGGAAAGGTAACTCTGCAGGTTATCCAGGCAAAGTAGGAAAGAGAGAAGATTATTATGGAACCAAAAAGGGTAGACAGGGTGGCCCTTGTGACAGGCGGGGGCAGGGGAATTGGCCGTGCCATCAGCCTGGAACTGGCAGGGGATGGCTACTATACGATTGTAAACTACCGTTCCGATAAACATGCGGCGGAAGAGACGGTGAATATCATCCGGGAAAATGATGGAGACGGAGAGATCAGCAGGTTTGACGTTTCTGATTCCGGCGAGGCCGGAGCAGCTCTTTCGGAAATATTCGCCCGGTTTGAACAGATCGATGTGCTGATTAATAATGCGGGTATCGCCGCAGACGGCCTTTTCATCTTTATGACGGAAGACGAGTGGGATTCCGTCATCAATACCACTCTAAAGGGATTTTATAATGTTACCCGGCCAATCCTGGAGAAAATGGTCTCTCGGAAGCGGGGTTCCATTGTTTCCATTTCCTCCGTTTCGGGCCTTATCGGGCACAGGGGGCAAGCCAACTACTCTGCCGCCAAGGCTGGCCTTATCGGAACAAGCAGGGCCATTGCTTCCGAGGTGGCGAGGCTCGGTGTGCGGGTGAATGTTGTGGCGCCGGGATTGATTGAGACGGACATGACCCGAGAGATTCCAAGGGATGTCATCAAAGGTCTGATTCCCATGGCCAGGGTGGGAAGGCCTGTGGAAGTGGCAAAAGTCGTGAAATTCCTCTGTTCGGATGATGCATCGTATGTTACCGGCCAGGTTATTTCCGTGAACGGGGGAATGGCCTGATGATGCGGAGACGAAACGTCCATTTGAAGAGGCTTTTTGAGATTGCGGTCGTTTGCCTGACTTGTAGCGTGTTTTTGGGCTGGACTGGTGATTTGAAAAAGTTCGGTGAGGAAGCGAAGGCTGTAAAGAGCTTGAGCGCGGATTTCGTCCAGGAAAAGAACCTGAAAATACTTGTTCAACCGTTTGTTTCAAAAGGGATATTTTACTTTAAGAAGCCTGGTTCCCTGCGTTGGGAATACAAGAGCCCGGTTGGTAGTGTCCTCTTGATGCATAACGGGGAAACACGACGATTTCTTGAAGGGCGGGATGGTTTTCGGGAAGACCAGGGCCCTGGCATGCAGGGGATGCAGGTGGTTATGGGGGAGATCTCCCTCTGGTTGAGCGGTAATTTTGGCGACAATCCTGATTTTGAGGTGACGGTGGAGGATAAAAGGGCGATCGTATTGAGACCAAGGGCGGAATCTCTCTCAAAATTCATCAGCAAAATCGAACTTCTTCCCTCCGATCGTCCCGGTGTCATTCGATCCGTTGTCCTCTACGAGGGAGACGATTCTTATACCACCATTCGATTCGAGAACGTGAGGGTGAATGAAGATCCGCCCGAATCCCTCTTCTTGAAAGGTCCTCCAGACATTGAAAAATAGTTTGTATGGAAGTTGACGGTTTCCAGTTTCCGGTTTCCGGTTGGCCTCGCAAAAATCTCAAGGGCCGTCATTCCGGGCATGACCGCCGGCTTTTTGGCGGTCATGACCCGGAATCCAGGAACTACGTGCCCAAAACTG
>DUZB01000119.1 GCA_013349725.1 Deltaproteobacteria bacterium
CGTTTTGTTCGATAATCGCTGTCGGTTTCATATACCTGTTGAGGCTGTCCTGGCAGGATTTCTGGATAGTTCGCACCGCGGCCCCAATCTGTGCGTCATCATAAGACTGAAGGTTTTCCTCCAGAAAGTCCACGAGACGGCCATCTCGCTGTAACAGGGAAACCATTTGGACCGTCTTTGCCAGATCCAGACGCTCCATTTTTTCCTTTTCTTCCTTGGACATTTGCAGGCGCTCTGTTTTTTCCACTTTCTTTTTGCCCGATGAAGGCGTCTTTTCAGGGACGGGCTTGCCGGTCGCCCCTTTCAGGGAGGCACGCAGCGTCAACCACAGTAAAAGCGCGGTGAAGGCAAGGGTTCCGGAAACAAGCTGCCAGACAGAGCATTCGGCTGTTGAAATGGCGTTTTCCAAAGGTGCTACAGCCACTTTGCTGAATCCCTGTTGATGGTATTGGGAAAGAATGGCCTTCAGGTTTTCAATTTCCCAGTAGCCCGCAAATGTGAGGCCGAATCCCAGAATCAGGAACCAAAAAAATATCCAGAGGATGATTTTTTGGGAAATGTTTTTCTGCTTCTCCATGTTGAATTGAACCTCCTTAGATGGTAGGAAAGAATCGTTTTGAAATGGCCTCCCGAGCGCCGGTTGAATCTTCTGATGAATCTGAAACCCGGATGCTCAAAATGGTTGATGCCGATGTAAAGTCAAAAAATATATAATCCTTTTTGCGGCAAAAACAATCTTTTTTCTGTTTCAGAGGCATTCTCAACGTATTCCAACGTTCACCAGAAACGGTTATCCTTTGCTTCTTTCTTCATGAGGAGCCGCCATTGTTAAGTCCTATGCGATTAGATATTGCGGGATGCTACACCCCGGTGTAAGATCAGACCTCGTTAAGTGGTTGAGTAGTCGAAATGAAAGAAGTACCGTTAACGGCCCTGAGGTCAGGTTCTGCTGATCTTTCCCGGGCATCAGGAAAGGAGAATAGATGAAAAAATCGGATCTTTTGAAAGTGGTCAACACGGTTTTAGCTGCCTCATTTCTCTTGCAGTTGAGCACAGGTCTGCTTCGCCATAGTCTCCCGCATAAAGTTTTTGAGTTTGTTCACGAAGGAGGTGGGCTTTTTCTGGCTGGATGCGTTGTGGCACATGTTGCGCTCAACTGGTCCTGGGTCAAAATGACGTTCTTTCCGAAAAAGAGGGTGAACCCTTCGAAGTGACGTGCTCAGTATTTCGGGTTTTGGTTTTGAGGGCTTGGTCCTAACGTGGTCCATTAGAGTTATTTTCTTATTCATAATCTTAATCGTAATCATAATCGGGCAGCTCTAAAATGGGCTGTAAAAGAGTAAGATTATGATTACGATTAAGATTATGACCTTCCGAACGTACTCTCGACTAATTGGATCAAGTGGGCGAAATTAGAAACAAGCCCGGTTTTGACATTGACACCTGCAGGTTGGGCCGCTATACTCCGGTCCAATTTGCTGAATGCTGTCGGCCGCTTGAATCGTTAGGGAAGCCTGCGAGTCATCGGTAAAATCTTTATCTGGAGGTTTTTGTTAGGATGAAAATGAAGTCAAGGTCCACTGTTGCAAACCACGAAGAAATCATAAGAAACAGACTCTTTACCGCCATGTTTTTCCGAATCGTTTTTGCGGTTGTTTTTTTCCTTTGCTCTATTGCCGGATGGTCTATTGATGAGGCAAGGGCGGATGAAATCATCATGAAGAATGGAGATCGACTGCAAGGGAAGATCATTTCCATGGGTTCAGGCAAACTGGTCTTTGAAACCCCTTATGCCGGCAAAATCACGATTGCCTGGGATCAGGTGGAACGGCTTACTTCGGATGAAACGCTGGAAGTTTCGCTCCCCGATAAAGAAACGCTTACGGGCAGGGCGGTAAAAGGGGAAGACGGCGTTCTCATCCTGCAACCGGAAGGTGGACCACCCTCGGAACCTATTGCCTTGCCAAAGGTATCCAGCATGTCGCCTCCCAAACCTCCCCCAAGCTGGGTATGGTCAGGCAACGCCAGTGCAGGGGTTGACTACCAGCAGGGAAATACCGACAAACAGAGCTTTACCGGGGATGTAACCGTTGGCCTTCAGAAATTCCCCCATCGTATGGCCCTTTACGGGGAGGGATATTTCGAAAAAAATAAGGGAGTGGAAACTGAAAATAAGGCACTGGGAAATTTCGATTACAACCGATTCCTAAACGAGAAATGGTATCTTTTCGGAAATGCGCGCGGACAGCAGGATAAATTCTCCAATTTGAATTTCTTGGGCGCCTTATCGGCAGGCGCGGGTTATCAGTTCTGGCGTTCCGAGGAGAAAAATCTGACCTTTAAATTAGGGCCTTCCTACGCAATGGAGTATTACAGCAAACCCCAGAATTTCCTGGGTGGCGAGGATTCCCGGAGCTTCGCGGCGGCCTTCTGGGCTCTTGACTTTGATATGTGGTTCTTTAAAGAACATCTGCAGTTTTTCCACCATGACGATTTAAACATCAGTTTGCGGGATAGCGAGAACTGGCGAGCCATTACGCGGACAGGAATTCGTATACCCCTGATCTACCATATATTTACTTCTCTTCAATACAATTACGACTGGGTCAACCAGCCTGCGGACGGGAAGCTGCATTATGACTCGCGGATTCTTTTCAAGCTGGGATGGCAGTATTGACGAGTGACGAGTGACGAGTGACGAG
>DUZB01000348.1 GCA_013349725.1 Deltaproteobacteria bacterium
AGGGGGATTGAATCAGATGGAGAAAAAAAACAGCATTCTCGTAGTTGATGACGACCATGCCCACAGAACCATGCTCAAGACGCTCCTGAGTGGATGGGGCTACAGGATTGAAGAAGCAGATGACGGTGGAGCCGCCATAGAAAAAGTAAAGGAGCGACCTTTTGATCTCATTTTGATGGACATCAGGATGGTAAAAATCTCAGGGCTTGAGGCCCTTTCTGCCATCAAATCCTATAACCCCGCCATCCCGATTATTATCATGACCGCCTATTCCTCGGTGGAGACCGCCGTGGAAGCCCTGAAAAACGGGGCCTACGACTACCTGACAAAGCCCCTCGATTTTGATGAGCTTCGCCTGATTCTGGACCGGGCAATGGACCATCGTATGCTCAAAGAAGAAAATCGCGTTTTGAAGGAAACCCTGGGCAGAAAGTTTGATACCGGAAATATTATCGGACGGAGCAGCGTCATGGTCAGTCTCCTGGAATCAGTAGCTCAGGTGGCCCCTTCGGAAGCAACCGTCCTGATCACGGGGGAATCGGGAACCGGAAAGGAACTGATCGCGGGCGCCATTCATTTTAACAGCGCTCGAAAAGAAGGGGCTTTCATCAAAGTAAATTGTGCCGCCATTACGGAAAGCCTGCTGGAATCGGAACTGTTCGGACATGAAAAAGGCGCCTTCACAGGGGCGCACAGGCAGAAGGATGGAAAATTCCAACAGGCGGACGGCGGCAGCATATTCCTGGACGAGGTCAGCGAGATGCCCCTCTCCATGCAGGTCAAGCTGCTGCGCGTCCTCCAGGAGCGGGAAGTTGTCCGGGTGGGCGGAGAAGAAACGCTCCCGGTGGACGTCAGGGTCATCGCCGCCACCAACAAACCACTCCTGAAAGAGATTGAAGAGGGCCGGTTCAGGGAAGACCTCTACTACAGGCTGAATGTGATTGCCCTGAACGTTCCCGCCCTCCGGGACAGGAGAGAGGACATCCCGCTCTTGGCCAACCGCTTTTTAACCCTTTTCGCGGAAAAGAACAGAAAGTCCGTAAAAGGATTTTCGCCCCAGGCCATGGACGGTATGCTGCAGTATCGCTGGCCCGGAAATGTTCGTGAATTGATGAATGCAGTGGAAAGGTCCGTGGTCATGTCAAGACATGAATATATCGATCTGGAAGAACTCCCCCTGGAAATAAAGGAGGGTGCCAGCGGGAACGACCAAGCTCCCGCTCCTTCAAGTTCCTCGCCGGACGTTTCCCTAATGGAGATGGAGAAACAGACCATTTTAAGAACGCTGGAAGCCACCGAAGGAAACAAAAGCGAAGCGGCCAGGCGGCTGGGGATAACCCGAAAAACCCTGCACAAAAAGCTCAAAAGCTATGGCATAATGCCGTAGGATTTCGGAAACCTTACAGAAAAGATGCTCCCCCCCGAGGACAGGCAGTCGGATTTTGCCGAACTAAACGGACAAAGCGAAATAACACCCGGACACTCATTTTTATCTTCCGGAATAAATGGACAACGGGTGCTGCTGAATTTTACGGAGAATCGATGACGTTCAGAAAATATTTTTGTTCTGAGCAAGTCTGATCCTGATCCACCTGCACCGAATTCATACGGTTTCCTGGATGAATAGATCATTGTATCCTGGGTATGGAAGAATCCTCCAAAGATCAGTTTCCGGTTCTGTGGCGTAATTCCGATTCCATAATCCCGAAAATCCACACAAATTACACCGTCTTTCTCCTGAGCGCCTATGTTTGTCTTCCCTTCATCAGGTGTATTCTCTATGGCGTTCCTCAGCAGACCACCAAACACCTTTTTCAGGACATTTCCGTCCGAAGCAACCACCAGATTCTGACCTATCCCTTTCGTAATTTCCAGATCCCTGGCTCCCATCAGCGAGACAGCTTCATCTATGGAGCTTTCCAGAAGTTGGCCCAGATCGAGTTGTTCAATCACCGTATCCGGCACGCAGTAAACCGACTTTATCCGTTCCTGGATTTGGGAAAGCGCTTCGGCATAAGGACCGCTTATCTGCTCGCCGTGCTCTTCCACAAAATCAGCCGCACTCTGAACAATACGGATCGTTTCTTCCTTTTCCTCATAGAATCTACTGTTCAGAATGTCGTCAATTTTATTCTGAAGACTCCTGAGGCGGTTGACATTACGCTGCCCCCTGTAAATTCGCTTCAAGGAGCTTGCATTATCAGCAGACTTTCGACATTCCTTCACAAGCCTCTCAAAAACGGCCGAAATAAGCGACAGGGGTGTTCTCAATTCGTGGGAAAGGTGGTGAATGGCTCTTTCTCTCGCTTTATTCAGGCTTTTCAGCTCTTCGTACACTTTCATATTTTCAAGAGCGATGGTGACGTAATTCGAGACATACGCCAGCATTTCTCCGTCCTCATCAGTGAAATCCCCTCCGGTCTTATTCAGGGATTGCAGTGTCTGCGAAAAGGGGGGGCGGAGCTGGCCTCAGTGGATAACGCTGCTTGCCGCGACCATCGAGGCTATAAGCCTCTCTCACAGGCCAACCGCGCCCTTACCCCATTCTCGTCCATTTGCGTTCATTCGCGGTTGTATTTTCATGGCAAACACTTCCAAAAACAATTGGCATCCTTCATTTCTCGGTTTACACTTTTTTGGAAATAGAGTGTATTACCGATTTGCAAATAGGGTTCCGACGGTGAGAATTGGATGCCG
>DUZB01000106.1 GCA_013349725.1 Deltaproteobacteria bacterium
GATGAGCTGGTCTCCTACGCCGTTGGTTGCATGATGGGCCGCTACAGCCTGGATGCGCCGGGCCTCATTTATGCCCACAGCGGCAACGACCAATTCTGGGAAATATACCACCAGAAACACAACCAACCCCCTCCACCCCACCCCCCAAACCATTCGTCTAATTCGTGTGATTCGTGGTCAAGTTTTTCTCCTGACCAGGACGGCATCGTCCCGCTTACCGAAATCGAGTGGTTCGAAGATGACGCCTGCCACCGTCTGATTGAATTCGTGTCGGTGGCCTGGGATGCGAGCCGCCTCAAAGAGAACCTCACTTTCCTGGCCGACAATCTCTCGCCCAAGAAGGATGAGTCCAGCCGCGAAACGCTTCGCCGCTACCTCTGCGACAGCTTTTTCAAGGATCACCTGCAAACTTACAAAAAGCGGCCCATCTACTGGCTTTTCTCCAGCGGCAAGCAGAAGGCCTTTCAGTGCCTGGTCTATCTCCACCGATACAATGAAGGGACATTATCCCGCATGCGGACCGAATACGTGATCCCGTTGCAAGGGAAGATATCCGCCCGGGTCGAACAATTAGCCGGGGACATCAGTGCCGCCACCTCCACGGCCCACAGCAAGAAATTGGAAAGAGAGCGGGGCACGCTCATTAAACAGCAAGCCGAACTCCAGACCTTCGATGAAAAACTGCGCCATTACGCCGACCAGCGGATCAGCCTTGATCTGGATGACGGGGTGAAGGTAAACTACGGGAAATTCGGAGACCTATTGGCAGAAGTAAACGCCATAACCGGGAAGAAGTGACCACGAATAACACGAATAGCACGAATAAAAAAGGACGCAGTTATAAGAAAAGACTCAATGGAAGATGAAAAAACATTAGCATGGAAAGTAGATGCGGCCTTTAGACAGGCTGCGTATAAAGTTATCCAGCGGGCCAAGAATGCGGGCAGTCTGGTGGTTATCTGGGAAGAGGATCAGATAAAAGAAGTCCCTCCGGAAGAGCTGGAATCAAGGATTTCTGACCAATGGCCGAAGGAAAAAAAGTCTGTCCCGTATCCTAATTCGCTTTATTCCTCTGATTCATGTTTAGAAAGGAGACTTCGCATGAATGACATACCGTTTACTGAGATACAATCTGAAGCGTTGCGCCAGATAAAGTCGAGAGTCATGGCAGATTTCGCCGTGGTGGATTTTGTACTGTATGGTTCCACTGCGAGAGGGGAAGCGGATAACGAGTCAGACGTAGACATTATGATCGTGCTGTCAGAACCGATTTCCCGATTCAAGCGTCATGAAATCACGGACATTGTTTTTGACGCCAACCTGCAGTTTGGGACCAATTTCAGTACATTGGTAGTAGATCAGGAATCCTGGGACACAGGAATGATGTCCGTGCTCCCTTTGAGAGATGAAATCATTCGAGATGGTATACACTTATGATTACCCAGGAAAAACGCTCTGCTGTTGTTGGTTACTGGTTTGAAAAGGCGGAAGAGAGCATGACCTCTGCCCGGCGTGAATTTGAAGCAGGCTCTTTCTCTTTTGCCATGAACCGACTCTACTATGCGGCCTTTTATGCGGTATCGGCTCTGTTGATGGCGCATAAACTGTCTTTCAGAAAGCATTCCGGAGTTCGTGCCGCTTTTCATCAGCAATTCATCAAAACCGGCCTTCTTGAGCGGAAATGGGGACGGCTTTATGATCAGCTTTTTGAGGATCGTCAAGAGGGGGACTATGTGGTCTTTATCTCTTTTGAACCGGCGTATGTGGAGAAACAGTTGAGCGAGTGCACGCCCAACTGGACCAGTGCACTCAATTTTTAGAGCAGATCCGTAGCTTGATATCCTCTATCCCGGAATAAGTCACGACATGGACAACACAAAAATCGAAGAAGCCCTTACCCGCCTGTTCATCGAAGAAGATCAACGCATTGTCTTCTGGAATGATCCGGATCAGGAGTTTGCCATTACGCTGTCCCTGCTAAATCTCCCGGAAGGCGTCAGCATACTCCGACTGGATAACGTGGGCGCCCTTGAGGCCAAAATCCGCATAGAACGGGATGATCCTGGAGGGCGATATCTTCTCTATTCCCCCACCGAAGAACCGGACTATGAGGCCGACTGGCTCCTCGATATCCGACTCTACAGTCGCAGTTTCCGGGCGGACAGGGCCTCCATTATTTTAGATGAACTGGGTTTGGCCAATCAGCACCTTCGGGATCACATTGCCGCCCGCCGAAAGTTCTTTGACAGCAGACAGCGATTGCAGAAGCTCAAAGAGATCGTGGAAAGCAATGACACCGACGTGGACATGGACCGCAAGATGATCGCCGTTGTCTTGAAGGCGGACCATGCCGAGTGGTTCAATATGGTTTGCACCCTCTTCCATGGTTTTACGGTTGGGGAAAACGGAAACGACCTGGACCTGAACAGCCCGCCGGATGCCTGGTTACAGGTGGAAAAGTTTGAGCTGGACGGGGCGTTCTGGCAGGTGATCAAAAACCTCTTCGGGTATGCCGAGGAAAACCCTTCTTTAAAGAATCTTCTTGTCCGTCTCCTGGTCACTGATTTCGCCCATCACTTAAAGACCGGCCTCCCGGATTCCCTTGCCCATCTGGTACTGCCCCCATCGGGCCGGTCCAATGCCGTGGTGTGCCTTGCCCAGTGGCGGGACAGCGCAAGCAAGGGAAGCAGTTATGA
>DUZB01000231.1 GCA_013349725.1 Deltaproteobacteria bacterium
TTTTGGTATAGAAAGCTTGCGTGGATGGGGAGACAGGAAAAGAGCCCCTGAGTGAAGGAAAAATCGGCGCACAGGTTTTTACCGTCAAAGAAAACGTCATTAAATGGGGCATTATGCCACAGTTAAAGGTTTTACATAATATAAATTATTGATATATATACTTTAAGTAATTTCGGGGAAAAAGGTTACCATTGTGATAAAATTACCCGTTTTCCTCTTTTATGGACACGCCTCTTCTCAGACGCTTCTTATGGCTCCTGATGCTTTTCCCCTCTAACCGTCTGATGTTGGATGCCTTTGTGGGCCCTGTCTTGTGCCTTTTTTTGGGTATTTCGCCGGCTAATCGAATCCACTCGGACAGCCTTTCAAAAGCATCTTTCCTGTTCCGCTCCTGAGTCCTGAATCTCCTTGCGTTTATGATCAGGATCCCTTTGCTGGTTATCCTTCCTCCCGCGATACGGATCATTCGCGCTTTCAAGGCTTCAGAAAGAGAAGGAGAGTTCATAACATCAAAGCGAAGCTGGACGGCTGTTGCAACTTTGTTCACGTGCTGTCCTCCCGGTCCGGAGGCATGAACAAAATGGAGGGAGATTTCCCTTTCATCGAGGAATATTTCGGGGGTGATCTGGATCATCAAATATCCTCCATCCTTTTTCCTGGTATACGGATGCTTGATTGTGGTATTCAGTATCTGAACCGCTCGGCAACCGATGTAGACTGCGGGACCGGTCTCATTGCCGGCTTTTACACGCTACCCGACAAAGCTATGGAACCCTCTTTCTCCATGCAGTTTGAAATGCAAAGCGACCTGTCTCAACTTGAACAGGCGCGGGAATTTGTCCGCAATTTCTGCCGCTGCAATGCCCATTGGCCCGTCAACGAAGAGGAAATATTCCAGATTCAACTTGCGGTTCATGAAGCCGCGGCAAACATTATCAGGCATGCGTATCAAAATCAGTGCGGGAAACGCATTGTAATCGAGGGCGCCTGCCTCGTCGACCGGATCATGTTCCGTTTAAATCATTGGGGCCTCTCATTTGAAAGGGATTCTGTTCCCTCTCCCGTGCTTGACGGAACAGCCGAGAGCGGTTACGGTCTCTATATTATGGAATATTGCATGGACAGCGTACAATATAATTTTGATGGAAAAAGAACAAACACCATCTGCATTACAAAGAAAAAGAAGGGATAATCTATGGATTTGGATGTTGAAAAATATCCTCATGTGACGGTTGTAACGCTTCCAGGAGAAACGATAGAACCCGGCAGCGTGGAGGAGCTTAAAAAAGCAATTCTGCCCCTTGTGGAAACAAATGCCAACCTGATCTTTGACATGAGTCGGATTCGATTTATCGACAGCATGGGTTGCGGCGTTTTGCTCTTCACAGAGAGAAAACTCAAAGAAAAAGGGGGCCACCTGAACATCTGCTGCTCTTCTCCGCAGGTCACCGCACTTTTTGAAATGCTGGGATTCAGAAATTTTCTGGGCATTTACAGCTCAAAAGAAGAAGCGGTCAAATCGATAAATATCCATAAAGAATACAGGAGGAAGAGATGAAAAGCTTTGCCGCGTTCTTGAAAAGAGGACTTATTTTCCTGCTCCTGCTTGTTGTTGTGGGGCTTTGTTCGTGTGATAAGAGCAAATGGGTTGCAAAAGACTACGATAGACCGCCACCGCACTGGGATTCGGATTTCGGTCATCCGGATCGCTGGTAGAATATGCCGGATGGTTTACGGAAAGGCCAAGAAGCGTACCTTCAATAAATCATTTCGGGCCGGCCGATACAGGACCGGTTGAGGTAAGCTCCCTGATTTTTTTCCAGATACTTTCCTTTCCTTGCCTTGTTTTGGACGAAAACAGGATGGGAGCATCCCGGGTAAAATCCGAGAGCTTTTTGCCGATCTGAGCCGCACTTGTCCTGGCTTTCTGGCGGGAAAGTTTGTCTGCTTTGGTCAATACGGGTATGGGAACAATCGCATAATAGTGCAGCCATCTGAGCAGATCCAGGTCTCCCGATGAGAGTTCTCTCCGTATATCCAGAATCAGTACGACAGCCTTTAAAGTCGAAGATCCCCGTGTTCTCAGATAGGTTTCCACCATACCCTGCCACGATTCCTTGACTTTCACGGGAACCCTGGCAAAGCCGTATCCGGGAAGATCGACAAAATAGAGCGACTGATCAAGACAGAAGTAATTGATGGACTGTGTCCTGCCGGGTGTGGAACTTGTCCGGGCCAGATTCTTCCTGTTCAAAAGAACGTTTATCAGGGAGGATTTGCCCACATTGGATCTGCCCGCGAACGCAATTTCGGGCATGTCCGGCGCAGGATACTGGTCTTCCTTGAAAGCGCTGGTTATAAAGGTGGCATCCATATTGAGGGAATCTATCAACCGGCGTGTTGTTTGTCAAGGTCTGCCTCCTTGTTCTCTATTCGACCAGAAAAGACCTTGTGGCGGAATGGATTCTCTGAATCTATAATCCGCTACCAAGGTATTTGAATAAGATATGTCCGGCTCAATCATTTAACTGTTTGACGACGTCTGGAAAGAAGTGAATGACAATTTTTTACTGGTTTTGCGGTTTTGCCGCGGCATATCTTCTGGCATCTGTTTTTCTCACTTATTTACTGCACAGAATCCCTCGAAGGCCTGTCCGGG
>DUZB01000265.1 GCA_013349725.1 Deltaproteobacteria bacterium
TCTCATCTGGTGCTGGGGCTCGAATGCGGCGGGTCGGATGCTTATTCCGGCATAACGGCCAATCCCGCTCTGGGCGCTGCGGTGGATTGTCTGGTGCAAGCGGGAGGAACAGCCATTTTGAGCGAGACCCCTGAGATTTATGGGGCGGAACATCTTCTTACTCGAAGGGCGAACCACCCGAAAATCGCAGAGAAGCTCATCGAACGGATTCACTGGTGGGAAGCCCATACAGCCAGATTTGGCGGGGCAATCAACAACAACCCCACACCCGGAAACAAAGCGGGTGGCCTCACAACCATCCTGGAAAAATCTCTGGGGGCGGCAGCGAAGGGGGGAACCACCAACCTGACGGAAGTCTACGGCTATGCGGAACCTGTTTCAGCGAGAGGCCTGGTGTTCATGGACACCCCTGGATACGATACCGTGTCGGTTACGGGGATGATTGCCGGCGGAGCGAATCTCGTCTGTTTTACCACGGGCAGAGGAACCGTATGCGGCTTTAAACCGGTTCCTACTCTCAAACTGGCCTCAAACACCGGAATGTATCAGCGATTGAAAGATGATATGGACGTGAATTGCGGAAAGATTTTGGATGGGTCGGCTACCATTAAGGAGATGGGGGAGGACATTTTCCATCTTATGCTGGATACCGCATCCGGAAAACCCACCAGGAGTGAACTCTTAGGTTTTGGGGATAATGAATTTGTCCCATGGCAGTTCGGTGCGGTGATGTAATTTTTTAGATGAAAGAGGAGGAGTCGTCCGGTGAACAATATCGAAACCATTTTTCTTGGCATTGTGCAGGGACTTACCGAATTCCTGCCGGTGAGCAGTTCGGGACACTTGGTCATATTCGAAAAGGTCATTGGACTGAAGGAACCGGAAATCCTTCTGGACGCATCTCTCCATCTTGGCACCCTCATTGCCGTGTGCATCTATTTCAGGAACGATCTGGTCAATATGGTTACCGAGCTCTGGTCATTTGTATTGCCGGGCTCAAAGAAACAGGACGTTGCCAGGCCGAATGCCCATCTTGCCTTGATGGTGGTACTGGGCTCCGTGCCAACGGCGATTATCGGCCTGCTTTTCAAGGATTCCCTGGAAAAGGCTTTCGGGTCGCTGTTCTTGGTAGGGATCATGCTTATGATAACGGGGACGATTGTGGGTATTACCCGGCTGATTCCCAAATCCCACAATACGGCAATGCGGGTGGGGCCTGTGATTGCCTTGGCTGTGGGGACGGTCCAGGGGCTGGCCATCATGCCTGGAATATCCAGATCCGGATCAACAATCGTATGTGCCCTCCTGCTGGGCCTTAACAGGGAATTGGCGGGGCGGTTTTCCTTCCTGTTAGCTATTCCCGCAATTGTAGGGGCAGTGATTCTGCAATTAGATGCAGACGCTATTCACAGGGTAGGTCCTCTCCCTCTGATTCTGGGCCTGGTCTCCTCGGGAGTCATCGGTTTTCTGGCGCTCAAACTGCTGATGGGCATTGTGAAAAAGGGGCTTTTCTATTACTTTGCCCCCTACTGCTGGGGCGTGGGGTTACTGACGCTCTATTTTTCGTGAAAGGCTTTCCATGGAGAAAGAAAGAAACATACATAAAGAAAGCAGGTCTGTCAAAGACTATGTTGTCCTGGCGGCAAAAGGGTTCTGCATGGGTGCGGCCGACGTGGTTCCCGGGGTGTCGGGTGGGACCATGGCGTTTATTTTAGGCATTTATGAAGAATTGCTCAATGCCATAAAATCTTTTGATTTCAAAAGCCTCAGGTATTTTGTCACATTTCGAATGGGGACCTTTTTTGAAAAGATCTCCTGGCAGTTTCTCCTCTCTCTTGGCCTGGGAATTCTCACGGCCATCTTTACGCTCTCGAAGTTTTTAGCCTGGCTTCTTGAAAATGAACCGGTTCTGATCTGGTCCTTTTTTTTAGGTTTGATTCTTGCCTCCGTTGTGACGGTGAGCAAACGAGTCGATCAGTGGAAACTATCCCGATGGGTTTCCCTTTTGTGCGGGCTTGTGGGGATTTATATCATCGTGGGGCTAGTCCCTGTTTCAACGCCGGACGACCTGTGGTTTCTCTTTGTGTCCGGGGCGGTTGCCATATGCGCGATGATCCTCCCCGGTATATCAGGGTCCTTTATCCTTGTTCTCATGGGGAAATATCAGTTTGTTCTTCAAGCGGTCAATGAGAGGGACTTTCTCGTTCTCGGAGTTGTAGCGGCGGGGGCATGTGTGGGAATTGCTTTGTTTTCCCGTCTTCTGGCATGGCTTCTTGCGAAATACCACGATCTTATGGTGGCCCTGCTCACGGGGCTCATGATCGGTTCCCTGAGAAAGGTGTGGCCATGGAAAGTAACGTTGGAGAGCCTGGTTGATGGTCATGGGAAAACCGTTCCTATCTTGCAGGCCAATGTATTGCCGCCTGCCTGGGATGGGGAGTTGATGGGCGGACTATTCCTGATGATTATCGGTTTCCTGATGGTTCTGGCTCTGGAGTGGATGGCCGGCAGGCGTACGTGATCCTGTGGTCGGTCATGTCGGGCTTGGTTCTAAATTCGCCCACTTGATCCAATTAGTCGAGAGTACGTTCGGAAGGTCATAATCTTAATCGTAATCATAATCTTACTCTTTTACAGCCTATTTTAGAGCTGCCCG
>DUZB01000376.1 GCA_013349725.1 Deltaproteobacteria bacterium
ATGGCATAGGCGAGGGCCTTTCTGAATGTCTTTTGGTTGAAAGGCGACTTTTTGTGGTTGATCATCAGTTTCTTGTTCCATCCCCTCTTGTTTTCAAGAACCGTCATTCCTTTCTCTTTGAGGATTTTCGCCATATCCGGCTGAATGTTTACAAGGTCCGCCTTGTTGCTCAGGAGACTCATGAGGGGTTTGCCGGTTTTCATATAAATCAGCCGTCTGGCTTTTGGCTCGCCAAGAAAATATTCCCTGTTGGCTTCGTACAGATAGGTTCCTTTCGCCTTGTCGAAATCCACAAATTTATAGGGGCCTGTTCCTGTGAATGCCTTTTGGTCATGGTATCTGACAGGGTCATTCACCTTTTCCCAGATATGTTTGGGAATGATGGGCATAGTCCCCCCCACGTAGGCTAAGAACGGGGAGTAAGGCTTTTTCAGCTTGATGATGACCCTTAGAGGGCCATCTCCTTGAGCACCGGCCACGGCTTCCATGGGGACCCACTGGTAGGGGTGTTTCTTGAAATATTCCACGGTAAATACTACGTCTTCGGAACTGAAGGACGTTCCATCATGCCATTTTACGCCTTTCTGCAACTCAAAAATGAAGCTCTGATTTTCAGGATCGTATTTCCACGATCTGGCAAGCCCGGGGGTGTACCCGTTGCGGTCTTTCCATACCAGGGTATCAAATACCCAGCTCATACGAACATATCCCGGCCCCCTCGGATAGTGGCGATAGGGATTGGGATCTCCCCAGTCGCCCTTGCCATCTCCTATGCGGATTTCTTCCACCTTTTCCATCTTTTCCATTGCACCAAGATCGGGAACGGAAAGGATTCCGGACACCAAAATGATCGAGAAAATGCCTATCCATCGGTTCAAATGCGAAACAGTTCTTTTTTTCATATTCATCTCCTGTAAAAGACTGTTTTTGGGACAAAAAAAAGCCACGACGGCACGGATCCTGTTTTCAAGGACGATCGGCCTTCGTGGCTTTATATTGGAATACTAATTTCTTACACGTGCAGAAGAAGCTTCATGCTTCCGGTTAGCGAGCCATATATACTGCAACCAATGACCGGATGTCAAGAATTAACGTGCCGGGGGCAGCAGTTCTCATTTTGAAGACTTATCCCTGTGGGAGCGGCTTCCAGCCGCGAAGAATCGTGGCAGGATGCCACTCACACAGCATCCAAAAATGAAAGCGGGGCCATAATGAGAATTGCTGGCGCCGGGGGTCATCTGTTTTCCCTGATTCGCATCGTTTTCATCCGTAAAGAAAACTGCAGGCCAGAATGGCCGCTGCAATCCCTGCCAGATCCCCTGTCAGCGCGGCAGCGAGGGCATGGCGAATCCGTTTGACCTGAATGGCCCCGAAATAGACTGCGAGGACATAAAACGTTGTTTCCGTGGACCCTTGTAAGGTCGAAACCAGATATCCGGTGTAGCTGTCCGGTCCGATGGTCGGGTCATTGATGATGGAAGCCATGATGCCGTAGGCCCCTGATCCGGACAGGGGTCGCAGGAGAGCCATGGGAAGGGCTTCTGCAGGCATGCCCAGTTTTCCCGTCAGGGGCCCCAGCATGCCTACCATGACGTCCATGGCCCCACTGGCCCGAAACATTCCAACGGCCACAAGAATGGCTACGAGATAGGGAATAATCCGGATAGCCACCTGAAATCCTTCCTTTGCCCCTTCCACGAACACCTCATAGACGGGCACCTTTCTCACAATCCCGAAGGTCAGAAAACCCAGCATGAGCCCGGGAATAATCCACGGGGAAATCGTTTTTCCATAGAATATGGTGATCGGGATAAGGGAAACAAGGGTGCTTACCCCGACCCAGCTTACCCAGGGAGAATAGCTGCCGGACGAATTCTGCATGGCCTCTTCTTCTGCTTCACTCCCGACGTCTTCCCCATCTTCCTTTTGTCTCCTAACGGGTGTTTCCTCTGGTCGGGTTTTTCTGAAAAAAGATATTCGGCCATATGCCTTTGCGGCAAGGATGGCAACGATGGTTGAGCACAAAGTGGCAAACAGCGTCGTGGGGAGGATACCGGCGGGATCAACGGAACCTGCTGCGGCCCTGATGGCCATGACCCCGGTGGGCAGGATCGTGACATTGGAGGTGTTTATGGCTAAAAAAAGCACCATGGAATCAGTGGCTGTTCCAGGCCTGGAATTCAGTTTGTCCAGTTCCTGCATGGCCCGGATTCCAAAAGGAGTGGCAGCATTTCCAAGTCCTAAGGCATTGGCGGACATATTCAGGATCATGCTCCCCATGGCCGGGTGATCCGGGGGAACACCCGGAAAAAGTTTCACCATGATCGGGCGGATGAGGCGCGCAAGGATTTTGAGCATTCCCCCGGCTTCCGCCACTTTCATTAATCCTAAAAAGAGCGTCATTACTCCAACGAGTCCCAGGGCAAGTTCAACGGATCCCGCTGCCGATTCCACCATGGCGTTGGTGAGCCCTTCCATGGGAGAAGGCGTTCCCGAAACCGGGGCCCAGTGGATTTGGCGCCATCCCGCGGAAACAAAAGAAATCAAGACAATTCCAAAAAAAATGATATTCATCGGTTCAAAATTCCTACAGATTTTGAGGTTGGAAATAAAAAAATTCGGCATTCTTCATAACAGACAAGAAGTGGT